>JAJECR010000369.1 GCA_022821935.1 Candidatus Latescibacterota bacterium | reverse complement strand
GACCTCTTCGCCGTCGGTAATCGCGAATACGGACGCTTCCTCGCCCTCCATGAAGGCCTCGATGACCACATGGCTTCCGGCATCGCCGAAGAGCCTGTCTGTCATCACGCCGTCAAGCGCCTCCATGGCTTCCTCCACCGTATGGCAAACCAGGGCGCCCTTGCCGGCAGCCAGTCCATCCGCCTTGACGACGATCGGCGCGCCCAGTTCGTTAACGTACGCGCGCGCCGCGTCTACATCTGAAAACACGGCAAAGGCAGCCGTGGGTATGCCCTCTTCCCGCATCATCTGCTTGGAGAATACCTTGCTCCATTCAATCTCAGCGGCCGCCCGGGTCGGGCCGAAGGCCCTGACGCCCAGACTTTCCACGGCGTCTACCACCCCGGCTTCCAGCGCGCCGTCCGGTCCGACCACCACCAGGTCGACGCCGTTGTCACGGGCGAAGCCGGCGATTCCGTCCGCATCTTCCGGTGCGATGGAAACGCAGTCTCCCAGGGCGGCGATACCCGGATTGCCCGGCGCAGCGTACAGGTCTTCCACGAGGGTGGACCGCCGGAGCGCCCAGGCCAGCGTGTGTTCTCTTCCTCCCTTGCCTACGACAAGTACATTCATGAGGTCTCCGGATTACGAAGCCGCTTACGGGTCAAGCCGTTAAAACAATTGAGTTCCGTACCGGCGAAGTGGGAGATGTACCGTTCGCATTCGCCAGGCGTTCGGTCAGATATATGGTGAAACCTTTGAAAGGACCGGGCGTCCATACTGTATGTAAACCAGTGGTGCGGACGGATTCGAAGGTGACCGCGGGGCCGGACGGGATCGACACCGGGCACCTGGTTTGCGATGTTCTACGAGATCGGAAAAAATAAAGAAATACGAGGGAAGTGTCAAGGCGGGAACCGAGAAAACGCCGCTGCATAATTCCCCGAAAACCATTGACATCAAACGTATTTGCGTTAGTATTACGTAGGTGTTTTCGAATTCAATAATCGACCTCCCCTTACCATGCCTCCGGTAAGACGATTCCGGTGAGAACCCGGGTACGAACCCAATAGAATTCCGGACGGAAGACTGGGATGAAGGAGTCTGGCCATATGTCGACCTTGAGGAAACCGAAATTCGTCATCCTGCTTGTCATTGTCGCGGCCGGCTCGTTCCTGCTGGGAAGCGCGGCCAACAGGACGATATACGCGGCAGACAACATCTATTCCAGCACTAAGCTTCTGATGGGCGTGCTCAACCTGGTCAACGACAACTATGTGGAGGAAGTAGAGCCAGGTGAGTTGATCTACGCCGCGATCGACGGCATGCTCGAGGTCCTGGATCCACATTCCAGTTTCCTGAGCAAGGAGAGCTTTGCTGAAATGGGAGAGCGTTTCAGCGGAAAGTTCTACGGCATCGGCATCGAGTTCGACGTCCTGGACGGATTCCTGTACGTGATTTCCGTGATCGACGGATCGCCGTCGGAGGCCGTTGGACTGCAGTCGGGAGACCGGATTGTCAGAATCGACGGGGAATCCGCGATCGGCATAAAGCACGACGAAGTAAGGCAGAAGCTCCGTGGAGAAAAGGGGACCCGGGTGGACGTGACCATCGATCGGCCCGGTGTCGACGACCGCTTCGACGTAACGATCACCCGCGATCGCATTCCCATACGCAGCGTCAGGACGTCCATCATGCTGGAAGACCATACGGGCTATATCCAGTTGATCCGGTTCGCCAAGACCACTTCGCGTGAACTGGAGGCCGCGCTGGACAAACTGCAGCAGGATGGCATGGAACGTCTGATCCTCGATCTGAGGGGCAATTCGGGCGGCTACCTGGACCAGGCGGTGGAGGTGTCGAGCAAGTTCATACCCGAAGGCCACGTCATTGTAAAGACCATAGGCAGGAACAGAAGCTCGAACCAGACGTTCAAATCGCTGAGCGGCGTGAACCACCGCGGCATGCCTTTGGTGATTCTACTGGACCATCGCTCCGCCTCGGCCTCCGAAATCGTGGCCGGCGCAGTGCAGGACTGGGACCGGGGCGTGATTGCCGGAACCCGCAGTTTCGGCAAGGGCCTTGTACAGACCCTCTTCGCGGAACCGCACCTGACGGACGGGTCCGCCCTCAAACTCACGACGGCCCGGTACTACACGCCCAGCGGACGCATGATCCAGCGGGACTACAAGAACAAGTCCTTCGAGGAGTATATCGAAGGTTCTTTCACCGAATCCGGCGAGGCAGTGCATGACGGGGAATCGGCATCGGCACCGGAAGCCGAACGCCCGGTATTCACCACCGCAGGGGGGCGCACGGTCTATGGAGACGGCGGCATATCTCCCGATGTTCAGCTCAAGACGCCTAAACGCAGTTACCCCTTCGTAATCGGTAAGTACCGGGGCTGGGTACCCTTCGACCGAGCCTGTTTCGAATTCGCGAACACCTACGGCGTGACCCGGCAGGACCTCAAGGATGACTTCGGCACCTTCCTGAACGAGTTCGAAATCGAAGACGCCATGCTGGAAGCGTTCAAGGCCCAGGTCCGCGATTCGGGCCTGTCATTCACAGATGACGAGTTCAATGAGGACCTGGACGTCATCGAGCTTCAGCTGAAGCGGTCTCTTGCCCGAAATCTCTGGGGCGACGAGGAAGCCAGCCGCGTGGCCGCGTCCGGAGACGAACAGCTCCAGCAGGCCATGCAGCTGTTTTACTCCCACGAGATGCTGGTGCAACAGTAACCTGTTTCGGCGGGGACGCCGGACCGCGTATCACCCTGGCGGGCCTGAGCACACCAAGGACTGACCGTGCCGAGTAAACCCTCTCCTTCCGCCTGGCACGCGCTGAGAGACCGGCTTCACGCACTTCGTATCCGCAGCCGCCGGGTCGCCGTCGTCGAAGGGCTGTTCACCGCGGGCGCGCTGGTATGCGTCCTCGTGCTTTCCCTCGCTGTCCTCGAATCCTTCCTGTATCTCGAATCCTCGGTCCGCCTGGCCCTGATCCCGATCTGTTTCGTCCTCCTCGCCGGCCTGTTGTGGTGGCGCTGTCGCGGATACGTCAAAGGCGGTTTTGCCGACCAGGATCTCGCGCGGCGAGTCGATGGAGAGTACCCCGACCTGCACGACAGGGTCACCGTGGCCCTGCAACTCTCCCGGCAACGGGAAGCGGGCTCCAATGCCTCCCCCGCGCTCCTGGACGCGGCCATAGCAGATGCCGCGGAACGCACCCGGTCGGTGGATTTCAACGAAGCGGACCAAAGACACCGCATCGTCCGCCCCGCCCAGGGATTCGGCATTGCCGTGCTGCTCGTCCTCATTGCGATCGCCGCCTACGGCGAACCGCTTTCCGGCGCGCTGAATCGACTGACAAGCCCCCTGACCCATTTCCAGCCTCCGCAACGCACGTTTCTGCGCGTCCTGCCGGGAGACGTGGAAGTAACGGCGGGCGACCAGGTCACCATAACGGCGGAAGTGACCGGCGATATACCTGACCGGGCCGTGTTGCGCCTGGCCGCGGACGAGGGACTGTGGGATTCATTCGACATGCGGGCCTCGACTCCGGATTCATACACCCATACCCTGCGCGATGTCAGGGAAAACCTGACCTACGAAATCAAAGCCGGCGACGCGGTCAGCCAACCGTTTCGCATTGACACCATTGATCGTCCCTTTCTCGGATCCTTACGTCTGACCTATCATTATCCCGCCTACACCGG
>JAJECR010000258.1 GCA_022821935.1 Candidatus Latescibacterota bacterium | reverse complement strand
CCATGGGCACCTCGGTGGGCTCCAAGGCGCTAACTGTCAAGCAGGCCATCCTCATCGCCGCGGTGCTCGAATTCCTGGGCGCTTTCCTGGTGGGGGGACAAGTCACGAAGACCGTCCGGGGGGGCATCCTGGACCCGCAGATCTCCGCCGCCGCACCCGAACTCATCGTATACGGCATGCTCGCGGCACTTATGGCGGCGGGAACCTGGCTCGTGGTCGCTTCCCGGTTGGGCTGGCCCGTGTCGACCACCCATTCGATCGTGGGCGCCATCGCCGGTTTCGGCATCGTCGCATTCGGCGTTAACGTCGTACAGTGGGAGCAACTGGTACAGATCGTCGCTTCCTGGATCGTCTCGCCCGTGCTTTCGGGCGTCCTGGCCTACTTGATTTTCACCATGATCAAATGGACGATCCTCCGCCATCCCGATCCCGTGCGCAAGACCCGCAAATGGGCGCCGCTGTACATATTCAGCGTCGTCATCGTCATTTCGCTGGTCACCCTGTTCAAGGGACTAAAGAACATCGACCTGGATCTCACCCTTGCGGAATCCCTGCTCTGGTCCGGCATCCTGGGCATCTTCGCGGTGATCGCGGGTCACTTTCTATTGAATATGATCGGAAACCGGACGGACTCCAGCGCCGTGGACACTTCGTCCGGCGACGCTCAGATGGCCATCGTGGAGAAAATGTTCGGCGTGCTCCAGATCATGAGCGCCTGTGCCGTCGCCTTCGCCCACGGTTCGAACGACGTGGCGAACGCCATCGGACCGCTGGCGGCCGTGGTGAACATCAGCCAGTCCGGCGTGGTCAACCCCGAGTCTCCGGTGCCCGCCTGGCTTCTGCTGATCGGCGGTATAGGCATCGTCATCGGACTGGCGACCATGGGTTACCGGGTCATGGCGACCATCGGAACGAAAATCACGGAACTGACGCCCACCCGGGGATACGCGGCCGAGTTCGCCGCGGCCATAACCATCGTACTGGCCAGCCGGCTGGGTCTGCCCATCTCCACCACCCAGACCCTGGTCGGCGGCGTCATGGGCGTAGGACTGGCCCAGGGCATCAAGGCCCTCGATCTGAGCATCCTGGGCAGGATCGCGGCCTCCTGGATCATCACCGTACCCGTCGGCGCCCTGCTGGCGATCATCTTCTTCTACCTGTTTCGCGCCATTCTCTGATCCGGCGGCCAGGCGCGGCCCGCCGGGCCGTACGCTCGGCATCTACTGGTACGTGCGGCGGTCCACATGAACGAAACACCTCTGCCCGCGGTTGAGCCGGAAGATACACCCGCACCGCACCGCCTGAGATTTACCCTCGTATCCGGCGCGCTGATCCTGGGCGCCTACCTGTTCCTGCAGTTCGCCGCCACCATCGCCGCGGTGGTCATGCTGGGCCTGGATCCCGCGGAACGCTCGGGCGACCTCGTCGCCCTGGGCGTAATCTTCTCCGCCATACCCTGTACGTTGCTGCTGCTATGCATCCTGGGACGCGAGCCGGGCATCGAGCCGAAATCCTGGCTAGCCCTTTCCCCGGTCCGGACCACGATCCTGCTCGGGTGGGTGGCGCTTGCCTGCGTACTGCTGCAACTCGCCGATCTGGCCACGGTCGAGTTCGGACGCTCACCCGTGCCTCCGGTCATGGAAACGATCATCGAGACCACGCGGTACACGACCCTGCTCTGGTTCGCGCTCGTGATCGCCGCGCCGGTTTTCGAAGAGGTGCTGTTCAGGGGGTTTCTGTACGAGGGGTTGCGCCGGACGGCGATAGGCGCCGGGGGGGCGATTGTCGTCACGACGCTGCTCTGGACGGTGTTGCACGTCGCCCAGTACGACCTGTATTTTCTCACACTGATCGCGCTGATCGGGATCCTGCTCGGAATCGCCCGGGAGCGCACCGGTTCGCTCTACGTCCCCCTCGCCATTCACGCGGTGAACAACCTGCTCGGTACACTGCAGATGACGGAAGAAAGAGACGCGCTCGTCCATGCGCTGTTTTAACGGGGTGAATCAGGGCAGAGCCGACGCGGGGACGGACTGGCTTCAGACGCCCAGGGCCTTCTTGTTCTCGGGGGTCAGCCTGGTCAGCGTGCGCTTGAACTTGTAGTGCCCTTCCTCGGACTTGACGGGTTTGACCAGCAGTACGGTCTGGACCTGCTCATCCTGACCCTTGTCAGCCCCCTTCGCCATCTTGGCGGCAAAGCTTCTGTCCTTAGCCATCTCGGTTCCCTCCCAACGGAATTTCTTCAGCGTGGTTCGTCAATACTTCGTACGTGTCGGATTCCTCAACTTACTTAGCGGACCCTTCGACCTGCGCGTCAGACTCCTCAATGTACCTTTCGGACTCCTCGACGCGCCTAATCTAACGATTTTTCTGTCAGATGCAAACAAAACCCTTGCCGTAACGACTTCCATGAGGTCAGTTTGGATCACATAATTCACAAAGAACTCACAAGTAACTCACGAGTAACTCAAGTAAAATCCCCTTTATCCCTTATATTAATACCAAAATCATGCTAATCGGTGATCCATAATCAGGTAGTGTTTGGTGTCGTCAGCCAAAGCCACCCCACCTTCCCTGGGAGGAAGAATACCATGACACGGTATGCAGGAACCAAGTCACTTGCTCAAACCCTTGGGGCCATCCTGATACTTATGCTCTTGATGATCGTCTCTCCGGCGATCCTTGCACAGGAAGGACCCGCAGGAACCGCTCCTGCAGAAGAGCAGGAGATGCAGGACCAGGAAGCGGCCCAGGAAGTGCCGGTCGTGCTGGAGACCCCCTTGCAAGCAGTCGTGGTGACCGGCTCCCGCGCACAGCCACGCTCCCTGACGGAATCCACCGTGCCTATCGACGTGATACCGGTTGCAGAATTCGTCAAGCAAGGCGGGTCGGATCTGGCCGACCTGATGCGAAACGTCGTACCCTCCTACAACGTCAATACCCAGCCGATCAGCGACGCGGGCACTATCGTCCGGCCCGCCAATCTGCGTAGCCTGGCGCCCGACCAGGTGCTGGTCCTCGTCAACGGCAAGCGCCGCCATCGCGGTGCTGTGATCAACTGGTACGCAAACGCCGTGGCCGAAGGTTCGCAGGGGCCCGATCTGGCCGCGATTCCGGCCATTGCGCTTGAAAGGGTGGAAGTCCTGCGCGACGGCGCCTCGGCGCAGTACGGATCCGATGCCATCGCCGGGGTGCTGAACTTTCAGCTGAAAGACAACTACCGGGGATTTGCCCTGGAGACCAAGGTCGGCAGTTTCCAGGACGGCTCCGGCCGGTTCCTCGGAGACGGTGAATTGTTTTCTATTGCGGGGAACGTCGGCGTGGGCACCGAAAACGCGTGGGCCAATCTCAGTGTGGAATACGGCAACTCCAGCGAAACAATCCGTTCGGTGCAGACGAACTCCGGAGCGGCCCTGATCGCGGCCGGCAATCTCGACATAGCCAATCCCGAGACTTTCTGGGGCCAGCCCTTTATCCGGGACGACCTGAAGCTCTTCGCCAACTACGGCGCTGCGATCGGAGATGAACTCGAGTTCTTCGGCCACGCCAATTATGCCAGCAAAGAAGTCGACGGCGGGTTCTATTTCCGTAATCCGCATACCCGCGGCGGCGTGTACCAGGGCCCCGAGGTGGAAGTAGGCGGAGCCATGCTGCCTTCGCTGCTGGTCGGCGACCTGGACGGCGTGGGCCAGGGCAGCAAATGCGCTCCGGTGCCCATCATCAACGACAGGCCGGACCAGGAGGCCTGGCTGCGGATTCGCGACGATCCCAACTGCTTCTCGTTCCTGAAGATGTTTCCGGGGGGCTTCACGCCCCGGTTCGGCGCGTTCGCGTCGGACGAATCCGTGGTCCTTGGCCTTAGAGGACGCGCGATGACCTTGATGCGCTGGGAACTGAGCGCATCGTACGGACGCAACGAGGCCGACTTCTTCATCTACAATACGGTAAACGCCTCCATGGGGCCCGACACCCCGACCTATTTCGATCCGGGCTCCTATGTCCAGTCCGACGTCAACCTGAACTTCGACGTAACCTACCCGGTCGGCCAGAAACTGGTCCTGGCGGCCGGCCTCGAACGCCGGACCGAGACCTTCGAGATCGTCGAAGGCCAGATCGAGTCCTACCTGATTGGCCAGCCCCTCGCCAGCCAGGGATTTGCACCGGCCACCAATGGATTCGCGGGGTTCAGCAAGGTAGCCTCGGGAGAATGGGACCGTTCCAACTCCGCGATATACGTGGAGGGCGGCATCACGCCCATGGACCGTTGGCTGCTCGACGTGGCCGTGCGCAGCGAGCGATTTGACGATTTCGGTACAACCACAAACTACAAAGTGGCCACGAACGTGGGACTGAACGACGAGGTGAAGCTGCGCGGTAGTTACAGCACGGGTTTCAGGGCGCCGACGCCCGGCCAGCAGAACGCTTTCAACATCACGACGGAGTTCGATCTGGCGTTGAACGACCTGGTGAATAACGGAACGGTGCCTTCCAACAGCCGCGCGGCCGAGTTGAAGGGCGGCAAACCGCTCGATGCGGAGAAGTCCGTGAATATTTCGGCGGGCCTCGTTTTCAATCTGGGCACCGTGAGCGCCACGATCGATTATTTCGATATCAGGGTGCGCGACCGGCTGACGGTCTCCCAGAATTTCGAACTCACAGACCAGGAGAGAGCCCAGTTGATCTCCGAGGGCATCACCAGCGCAGCCGGGTTGCAGGGCTTTCAATTCTTCACCAACGATTTCGACTCCGCGAACCGGGGAATCGACGTCGTTGTTTCGGCGCCTGCAGGGACGGGTACGCTGAGCCTGGCCTACAACTACACGGCCTCCGAAGTCACGGATCACAATCCGGAAATCCTGGATGCCGTGCAGATCAAAGCGCTGGAGGAGGGACTCCCCAGGCAACGCGGCAATCTGACCCTGACCCAGACCCTGGCCGATAACTGGAACGCCCTGGGACGGGCCAGCTACTACGGTTCCTTTTTCGATTTTAGAGATGGCGAGACCTATGACGGCAAGGTCCTGCTGGATCTGGAGAGTACCATCACGTTCAACGACGACCGGTCCAGGATAACGATCGGCGGGCAGAACATCCTGAATACCTATCCAGACGAGAATCCCCATGCCGCCGGAGGCGCCTCGGGCGGCCCGGGCAACAAGTACAGCCAGTACAGTCCATTCGGTTTCAGCGGCGCATTCTGGTACGTCAAGTATGGCTTCTCGCTCTGAAATCATCCGGCCGGCTAAACGGCCGCGTTGATCTTCTATGCCGCTTTCCGGGCCCCGGAACCACGAAGTTCCGGGGCTTTTCCATTTTCAGCCCCGATTGACACGCATGCTTTTCAATAGACAGCGCGGGCTTTCCACCCTATCTTGGTCCGGTTCACATGCGATAACCGGAGCAGGTGCCTGAATACGCAAATGATACAGAAAAACGCTAAAAAACAAGCCTATGGGCGGACTGAGGGCGGGAAGCCCGATGCGAGCAGGAAGCCCGACCTGAGAGGTCTCACGCTGCCCGAGATTTCGCGGATCGTTGCCGAGATGAACGAACCGGCGTACCGGGCCGGACAGATCGCCTCCTGGGTATACGGGAAGGGAGCGGGTTCGTTCGAAGAAATGACCAACCTGTCCCGGTCATTCCGTGCCGAACTGTCGGACCGCGCGTGCCTGAACCCCTTGACGTCCGCCAAGCGCTCGAAGTCCCGCCACGGACCGACCACGAAGTACCTGTTCGAACTCGGGGACGGCCAGAAGGTGGAGACCGTATTGATTGGGGGCGCGCGGCGCAACACGCTCTGTATCTCCTCGCAGGTGGGTTGCGCCATCGGATGCCGTTTCTGCGCGAGCGGGCTGGAGGGCCTGGTACGCAACCTGACGTCGGCTGAAATCGTCGACCAGGTGGTGCAG
>JAJECR010000086.1 GCA_022821935.1 Candidatus Latescibacterota bacterium | reverse complement strand
CCGGGATCAGGAAGCCGAAGGACATCATCTTTATGTCGTGGGCGATCATGGGCAGGATCTTCTGCCCCACGACGCCCGGCTGGTCCTTGACGCCCATCATCGTCGGAATGCTGGGACCGTAGATGTCGGCGTCGAGCAGGCCCACGCTCGCACCGGCGTCGGACAGGGCCGCGGACAGGTTCACGGAGACCGTGGATTTGCCCACGCCGCCCTTGCCGCTGGCCACCGCCACGATGGTCTTGACCCCGGGCAGTTCAATCTTGCCGGGCTGCCCGGCCTGCCCGTGTTGGCCCGCCGCGGGTCCCTGGGCCGTGGCCGATTGTCCCGGCGGCGGTCCGGTGATCTGCACGTCGTGCACCCCGGGCATGCGCTCCACCGCTTCCTTCGCCGTCATCGTGATCTGGCGCCGCGTGGATTCGTCCTGCGTGGAAAAGGCCAGGCTGAACGCTACGTGACCATCGGAAGCCTGCACGTTCTTCACCAGGCCGAAGGAGACGATGTCGCGGTCGAATCCCGGGTACATGATCTGCTTCAAACAGTCCACCACGTCCCGCATGTTCACTTCATGGGCCATCACTTCCTCCAGATCGGTAGCATCTCAGTATTGCGGCGTTTCGTTCCTGCGCGCCTTGCGCGCGCTGCGTTCCCACTTCGTTGCGCAATCTACATCCGGCAGCACGCCAGAGCAATCATTTTACCCTTCTTACGTACAGCCTGAACTCTTCGTTTTCTTCGATGGTCTCGAGCAGGGCGTGCCCGTTACTCGCGCACCAGGCCGGCATATCCTCCAGGATCTGGGGATCGTCGGCCAGCACTTCCAGCACGTCGCCCACGGAAACCTCCCTGATGGCGGATGCGGTTTTCATGATCGGCACGGGACAGAGCAGGCCGTAGGTATCGAGGGTCCTGGCCGCCTGGATCATGCCGTCACACCCGCGATCACGCGCAATTCCTCCACTACTTCGACGAGCGCGTCCAGCGCTTCCCCGACCTCGGATTCACCAGTATCCGGACCAGCCGTGACCAGCAACGAGCAGCGGGCTTCGGCCGCCGTCCGCCCCAGGGCCAGGAGCACGTGGGAGGGCTTGGCCGCGTGGGCGGCGCACGAGGAACCGACCGACACGGCGATGCCCCGGGCGTCGAGCATCAGGACCAGGGATTCCCCGTCGGCCTCCGGTATCCACAGGTTCAGGTGGCCCGGCAGGCGCAGGCGGGGGTGTCCATTGATCGATACATCCGACAAGCGGTCCTTCAAGCCACACAACAGCGATTCGTCCAGCCGCTTCAACCGGTCGATCCGGCCAGGCAGTTCATCCGCCGCCAGTTCCGCCGCTCTGCCGAAACCCACGATGGCGGGGATGTTCTCATGGCCGCCGCGGCGGCCCTCCTCCTGCACGCCCCCTTCCACCTGGGGACGCAACCGGGTGCCCGCTTTCAGATAGAGGGCGCCGGCGCCGGGCGGACCGTTCAGGGACCGGGCGGAAAGGGACAGGGCATCGACGTTTAACTCATCTACGTTGACGGGCAGCCGCCCCACCGCGGCCACGGCATCGGTATGCATGGCCGCGCCGCGCCGATGGGCGATTTCGGCGATCTCACGTACCGGTTGGATGGTACCGGTTTCATCGTTTGCGCGCATGACGGAAACGAGGATGGTATCGTCCCGCATGGCCCGCGCGACCTCGCCGGGCTGCACGACGCCGTCCCCGTCGGCCGGGACCTGCGTGACCGTGAATCCCTGTCGTTCCATGGCCTTCGCGGCGTAGAGCACGGCGTGATGCTCGATGCTGGATACGACGATATGGCGGCCCCGGTTCATCCCCGCCTGCGCCAGCCCCTTGACGGCCAGGTTGTCCGCCTCCGTGCCACTGGCCGTGAAAATGATCTCACCCGGGTCGGCGCCAATCAGTCCGGCGACCCGGCCGCGTGCCCGGTCCAGCGCGCCGCGCGCCTCCAATCCCAGCCTGTGGAGGCTGGTCGGACTGCCGGTGTGTTCCCTGAGCCAGGGCACCATTTCGTCGAAGACGCGGGGGTCAACCGGCGTCGCCGCGCTGTGGTCGAGGTATATCATGAGAGGGACCGGTCGTTGGGAGCAGCTGGGCCTGGCGGTCAGGACTGACGTTCCACCCATTCCCGCTCCCCGTCCGCCCAGATCTCCTTCTTCCAGACGGGCACGACCTGCTTTACGCGGTCGATCGCGTAGGAACAGGCCTCGAACGCGTTCTTCCTGTGGGGGGCCGCCACGGAAATCAGGATGCTGATCTCGCCGATCTCGAGCGTGCCCACGCGGTGAATCATGGCCACGTTCTCGATGCCCCATTTTTCACGGATTTCATCACCCACTTCCTGCATCTTGGCTTCGGCCATTTCGGCGTAGGTCTCGTATTCCAGCCGCAGCGTCCGCCGGCCATCCGTGTTGTCCCGCACCGTGCCGGCAAAGGTGACCACCGCGCCGTGGTGGGGTTTAAGGGACCATTCGAAGAGGGCGTCCGGTTCGATTCTATCGGTCGTGATCTTGTACACGCTCGTTCTCGTCCTTCATTTGGATTGACTCATTGTCGCTGGTTCGACTGGGACTGCCGCTTCAACCCGGACCAGCGCTTCATCCGCGACCGGCGCTTCATCTCGGATCGTTCTATTATTCCCTGTCCGCGCCGCCGCTCACAGGCGGGATGCACGCCAGTTCGTCGCCATCTTCCAGTACCGCCTGCCGGTCGGCGTATTCCCGGTTGACGGCCAGCATTACGCTCCGGTCGTAACCCGCAAGGGCGGGATAGGTTTCGATCAGCCCCGCAAAGGCCTCGCCCACGGTGGCCCCTGCCGGGAGCTCCACCGAAACCGATGTAGCGCCCACCGCGTCCCTGCACCCGGCGAAACATTTCACGATGATCCGCATGGCCGTCCTTTGCAGGCTTCGTTCGAAGGCGGAAAAACCCTTACAGGATAAGGCAAAAACACCAAAATGTCAAGCAGGGCGTCCGTTCAGGACGGGAAGGCGGCCGGTTGTTCAAAACACGTATCGCGGGCTTGACGACAGGGGAACGGAGGAGGGAGACCAACGCCCGGCGCCGGCTGACAGGCGGGGGAGCGTGCCGGTGCCCGGCGGTGCGAATAGCGGAGCCGGGAGACTCCGCTGCAACCTGTTCGCAGGCCGGGTCCTACTTCAGCTTTCGTACCCGGTAGAAACAGGCGGCGGTCAGGGCCGTGATCACGGTCCACGCCAGAATCAGAAAGACCCACCCGCCGGCGGTCAACTCGGTGGCTTGCTGTTCCATGGGGAGCAAACTCCAGGTTTCGTTTCAGATTTCGGGTTCGAAAATGGCGCCGACTTACCCTAATCCAGGTTCCGGCCCCTGTCAAGTCATTTCCCTTGCGGGTTCCGGCATGGAACGCCAGGCGCCCATCGGTCGTCCTTCCGTCTTAGGATCAGGTGTTGCGAGTGTCGCATCCCAGGCTTATTTTCGTTTATCTATGAAACGCATATGCACGATTTTCTTCAGCCACGTGCTGGTATCTCTGTGGACCTTTGCCGCACAGGCCGAAGGCCCGAAGATCCGGCTCGAAAGCGCACGGCTGCACATCGTAACTTTCGAAGAGGTTGACGAAATCGCCCGCGGGCAGAATCGGCCCGCGCTGCGTACCCTCACCGACCGGCCGTGGCCTCTGGGCGGCCGGACCGTCGTCTATCCCACGCTCCAGCTCCTGGCGTTCATCGACGAAGAAGAAGGGCTCGGCCGGCGCGTGCCGCTGGTCCTCTCCTTCGACCAGTACTACCGGCTTCGCAGTACTGCGCAGTTCAGGAAACTGTGGCGGACGTCCGTACTGTCCTACGTTGTCGACACCGAAATGCGCATGAACCAGGAAGGACTGCTGACCCTCGATGTGCCGGTGAACCTGCCTACTTTTCTGGGCGGCGGCACGCCCGTCATCCGGATTCTCGGAAACCAGCGCATCGAAATGGACATGGCCAGCGAATGGACGGAAGGCGCTGCGAGTACGGCGACGAACCGCGTTTCCCGCGCCCCCAACGTATCCATGAAACAGAACCAGGAGTTTACCGTTACGGGGAACATCGGCGAGAAGATCGAGGTGAACATCAAGCAGAACAGCGAAGCGTTCACCGACCTCGACAACAACCTCGCCATACGCTACCAGGACGTTTCCGACGATGGCCGGGAAGGAAACGGCATACTGAAGAGCTTTGAGGCGGGCAACGTGTCCCTCGAGTTGAAGAACACGGAATTCACGGGCTACACGCATCAGCACACCGGCCTCTTCGGAATCAAAATGATAAGCCAGCTCGGCGGCTTTTACCTGACCGCGATCGCCAGCCAGGAGAAAGGGGAAGGCGAGTCCGCCACGTTCCAGGCCGGCACGAAAGGGTCCCAGCGGGTGATCAGGGACCTCGACTTCAGGCGAAGGACCTACTATTTCATCGACGAAGAATACCGCATGGCTTTCTCGCGCAGGGACGAAAACGGTTACCGCGTCGCGGCCGAAGACTCGGTTCGGTTGATCCAGGTCTACGTGTCGGGACAGCTCAACCCAAACAACTCGGCAAAGCTGGTCAATGCCAACGCCTATCCCGAACCCCCGGTGTACGACTCGACGGGCGGGCTCATCCAGGGTTCGGAGGAAGGGGAGTTTGTCAAGGGGGAGTTCCGATTCCTGGAATCCGAGGAGTTCTACGTGAACGAAAGATTCGGCTACATCGCGCTGAATTCGCCGCTGCAGGAAAACGATATTCTCGCGGTTTATTACGAGACGGTGAACCGGGACGGTGAAGTCAAAAGGCACGGCCGCCTGGACGGCGACGTCCCGCTGCTGCGCCTGCTCAAGCGGCAGCAGGTACGCCCCCCCGACGCGCCGGACGATCCCTCCCAGTGGGGCACCTGGCAGTACGAGTGGCGAAACGTGTATTACCTCGGCCAGACGGATATCGATCCGGATACCTTCGAACTGAGAATCTACCAGATAGAGCCTTCGGGCGAGCACAGCGAAGTAGACGAGAACGGTACGCCCTTCATACAGTTGCTTGGGCTCGACCGAAGGGGCGTAGACCCCGGATCTGATCCCGACCGGCTCGTCGATATCGACTACGCGTTGATCAATTTCGCGCGCGGAGAATTGATCTTCCCGGACCCCTATCCATTCGCGCCGAACTTGACTCGGACATCCGCCGGCCAATTGGCCTATCCGGACACGCAGGGCGGCGGCCTTCCTGACGAAACGCCCGAGTTCTATACGCTTACGAGTACCGAGGTCAACCGTCAGTTCAGTATACTGCACAAGTACTTCCTGGAGGTCGAATACCGGGACCAGTTGTCCCAGTACTCACTCGGCCGGTCCAATATCATCGAGGGGAGTGAAATCGTGCGGTTGAACGGCCAGCAACTGCAACGAGGCACGGACTACATCATCCTGTACGAGGTCGGGCAGATCCGCTTCACGAACGAAGAGGCCCTGAGTCCCGACGCGGACGTTACCGTCCAATTCCAGTTCGCCCCCTTCTTCAAACCCGTATCGAACACCCTGCTGGGACTTCAGGGGGAATACCAGTTCAACGAACAGTCCTGGATAAAGGGCACCTTACTCTACCGGTCGGACAAGTCCCTGGAGCAGAAGTCCCGGATCGGCCACGAGACCGGCCGCTACATGATGTGGGGGATCGATACCCGCCTGACTTTCGAACCGGACTTCCTGACTTCATTCATGGATTTCATCTCTCCGGCCGACCTGGGGGATGAGGTGTCCTCCGTGGTCATCGAGGCCGAACTGGCCCAGAGCGTACCCAACCCCAACGTACTGGGCGACGGATTCATCGACGACTTCGAAGGAAGCAAGGAGGAAACCGACCTGGGCGTGCGCCGCAGCAGCTGGCGGCCGGCAAGTCCGCCGGACCGGCATACGCACGGCCAGCGGGGCAGGATGATCTGGTACAATCCCCTGGAGCAGATCGACGTCCGCGAGATATACCCCACCCGGGAAGTAACGGGCCGGGATCAACTGCAGCACGTGCTGATCATGGAATTCGATCCTACGGAACCCGACTTGCGCTGGGGCGGGATACACGCGGACTCTACCTTCAACGCACCGTGGCGGCAAAGCGGGCCTGATGACTTGCCGAACAGGTGGGCGGGGCTGATGCATCCGCTGGCCGGGGCAAACGTGGACCAGACGCGCAGCCGGTTCATCGAGCTCTGGGTGAACGGGAACCGGGGCGAACTGCATATCGACCTCGGTGTGATCAGCGAGGACGTCAACGACGACGGACGGCTCGATACGGAGGACGACCGTAGCGACGGTTTCGGCAACAATCTCCTGGAACCGGAAGAAGACATCGGCATGGACGGTCTGCGGGACGAGGACGAGACGGGCTACGACCCGACGATCAACCCCGATCCTCATGGGGACAACTTCTCCTTTGAGGGCACGATGGGCGGAGACGTACCGGTCGACCGGGTCGACTACAGCAAGATCAACGGACCGGAAGACAATGCCCGCGATCCTGATCAGAACCGGCGTCCCGACACCGAGGACCTCGACTACAACGGTTTCCTGGAAAGCCGGAACGATTACTTCAAGTTCGCCGTGAATCTGAGCCCGGACCACGAAGACACCGTACTCGTGGCCGGAGGCGACCAGGATCGATCCAACTGGGGGAGTCCGGACAGCTGGCGCCTGTACCGCATTCCGCTGGATACCGAACTGTTCGCAGGCGATACGACGGGCCACAGTCCGTTGAGGAACGCTGGTCAGCAGGGTATTTCGGGAGGCGGGACGGCAGAGGTAAACCGGGCTTTCGATGGCGTGGTAGGCGCACCGAGACTTAACGAGATCGAAATGGTCCGGCTCTGGATCACTAAGGTGAATGAACCGGTGAAAATGCGTATCGCGGCCATCAATATCGTCGGCAACCAGTGGCAGGAAGACTTCCAGGGAGCCATAATCGATTCCAGCGGCAATCCGGTACCGGCTTCCACGCTGTCCGCCGACGGGACGACATTCGATGTCGCCGTGAAGAATACCTACGACAATCCGGGAGAATATACGTCGCCGCCCGGCGCCATCATCGAGTACGACCGCGTAACCGGCCTGCAAAACAAGGAGCAGTCGCTGATCCTCACCTATACCAACCTGCAGCCCTACCATAGCGCTCAGGCCTACCGTACGCTGTTCACCGACCAGGACTATACGTTGTACAACACCCTGAGACTGTACATCCACGGCTCGGACCACTTTGAACCCGGCAATTCACCCGAGTTTTTCATTCGATTCGGGAGCGGAGAATCCGACTATTACGAATATCGGACGCGTGTACTGCCCGGCTGGGCCGAGGCGAATCATCTCAAAGTGGATTTTGACGACTTGACGATCCTGAAGAGCGAAACGGAACTCGCGCGGAGGACGGCGGTGGTGACGGACACCACGCATACGGTCACGCTGAGCGACGGGAAGACACGTCCCGTGCGATTCAGGGAAGGGCCGCCGGGCGAGGGGCTTACGGTGGCCGTCGTCGAACTGGAAGGGAACCGGCAATACAGTGTACTCGGCTCACCCGCCCTGGCCCGGATTCGTCATATCACGATAGGGATCTACAACCCTTACGGCCAGCCGCTTTCGGGGGGTGAACTCTGGCTGGACGAGTTACGGACGGGTGACGTACGGAGAGACCGCGGCCTGGCGGGCCGCTTGAAGATCGACGCCGATCTTGCCGACGTTTTCTCGCTGTTCGGAAGCGTCAGAAGCGTGGGCAGTCACTTTCGAAGGATAGGCGGGGAAGAAGCGGGGAGCAGGACCACGGAGATGAACCTGTCCAGCCTGCTGAGCCTCGGAAGCATACTGCCGGACAACTGGGGACTGTCCATCCCGTTGCGCTTCCGATGGAGGAACGATCTGAGGCTGCCGCGTCTGCAGGTCGGTTCCGATATCCTGCTGCTGAATCGGGAGCAACGCGAAGCACAGCGCACGGAGAACACCGACCAGTCCTTTTCAGCCTCCTTGTCCAAACGAGTCGGTTCAGGTAATCCCTTCGTAGCCTGGACCCTGGAACGTATCCGGCTGGATTTTACATCGACCAGTTCTTTCCGGCACTCCGTCACGAGGATCGACACGTCGGGTTCCTACCGGGCCCGTCTGCGTTACAATCTGACCCCGCGCTCCAGAATCCAGTGGCGGATTCTCGGGTGGATGCCGTTGCCGGGATTCATTAAAGGCCTGGTGTTCAACCCGCTTCCTGTGCGACTGGAACTGTTCTCAGAAATCAACCGCGACAGGCGGATCTATCTCAACAGGCTGGCGCAACCTGCCGAGGTCGACGATACCAATGAAACAGCACCGGCCGGTGCGGACCGAGGCGAACGTTTCACGCGGTATCTGAGTCGAAACGTCAGGGCGATCATGGAACCTTTCCAATCCGTGAGAATGAACTACAACCTCGCCGTTTCCAACGATATGAAATCCGATTCCACCGTAGCGTTAACCCGGTTTAAATTCGGACCTGAAACAAGCTACCGTCAGAACCTGGGCATCGACTACCGCCCCGAGATCGCGGTCTGGTTCAGGCCCTCATACAACTTCACCACGTCTTACGCGGAAAACCGGAATCCCCTGTTGCAGTCCGTCGGCGCTTCGCCTGAGTCACGGACCATCACGTTCAATAACCAGCAGGGCGTACGTACAAACCTCAATATGGCCAGGATGGTATCGGACGTATTCGGAAGATCTTCCCGGGGGTCGAGCCAGGAAGATACCGGATGGCTCCGCCGTAACGTGATAGACCGGTTTGCCGCGGTCTTCAGGAACCTCATGCCGGTCACGCTGAACTACACGACCAGCCGCAACCAGAACTTCTTCAACGCGATATCCCGTCCAACCTTGCGGGACCGCGTGGGACTGTCGGATCATTTTTCGGTACCCTTCGATACGCTGGGATCCGGCGGTGGAGTTACCGGGATTCAGCGTAACCGGGAAACGGAAGCAAACCGGTCTTCCTTCAACCTCGGGACGGGATTCAGGCTCCTCGGAGCGACGCTGTCCATCAGGCCCACCTGGGTATCGACCCACAACCGGTCCACGAATCTGAACCGAAAGCAGAACAACACCACGTGGCCCGAAATGAGCCTGCGCTGGAGCCCCAACCCCAGGAACATGGGCGACTTTGGCCGGATGTTCCGCCGCATCGAAGTGTCCAGCGGGTACTCGAGACGCAAGGGTAAGAACACCGACCTGAGACTCTCCGACGGCGCTGCAGCGGGCGTTTCGGATCCCGGTGAAGCCGGAATTACCCGGACGACCACGACCACCCTGTCTCCGCTGATCGGTTTCGTCGCTGATCTGACCGCCGGCCTGGTACTGCGAGGCAACTTCACCACGTTTGACCAATTGACCCGGTTCGGACGGAACGCGACCGATCAGAAACAACAGAACAGGCGACTCACCATCGCGGTAGACTACCGGCTCAGGCCCGGAATCCGGATCTTCGGGAAGAGAACGAGCGGGGACATAAACGCCCGGCTGCAATTCACCCGGAATGCCAATAGGACCCTGATTTCACGCATAGGCGGCGACTTCCAACCCAACAACGGACAGAATCAGAACCGGTTCTCGGTCACGACGGACTATCGTTTCAGCCGGTACGTCCGCGGCGGCGTCACGGTCGAGCTGACGAATACGGTCAACGTAATAACCCAGCAGAAGCGGCTTCGGCGGGGCGGCGGACTGTGGACCGAGTTTGTATTCAACTAACTTGCTTTGAGTGTGACCCCGGTATCGGCACAACGCACAGGTAAATACCGACTAACGCACAAACACTGACTTACGGTCAAACCATGACAAAAGGGGAGATACAGGCTATCCTGTTCGTCGCGGTCAGCATGCTGGCCGGGGCTCTTGTTTTGCTGTTGAAGCAGTTCGACGCGGATTTCCTGCCCGACCTGGGACCGGCCGGCGCGGACGCGCGTGCGAAGGCCGGAATTCCGGCGCTATCGGCGCAAACCACTGGAAACGCGCCGGCCATGACGGGATTGTCTTCAGGTGCGGGGCCCGGAATCGGAGACGGGAAGTCCCCGGGGGAAGTTCCGTATTCGCGGACCGGGGCTCCGGGGGCGGATGCCGGATACCCGGTCGCCGGGGGTCCGCCTGAGTCCTCCTCTTCCGGCAACGACCTGCAAGTTCCCATAAATACCGCCACGGCGTCCGAACTTCAGAAACTTCCCGGCATCGGCCCCACGCTGGCGGAACGAATCATCGCCTTCCGCAAACAGTCGGGGGGCTTCTCGACCGTCGAGCAGTTGCTCGAGGTGAAGGGGATCGGCCCGGCCAAACTCGACCGGATGCGTCCCTTTGTGACCCTTCCGTAGGCGGCTGCCCGGCCCCCTGTCACACGGAGCCGGTTGCCGCCGCGAACTGCCGTGAAACCGGGGTTTCACGCCCGCCTTTTTTGTTGACAATCACCCCCTGCAAATCTATTTTCGATGTGGTCCGAACGGGAGTGACCATCCGAACGGTAATGGCCGGAAGTGGGGGATTATGCTGCGAGTCGGCACAGGTATCGCCAGGGGACGCC
>JAJECR010000256.1 GCA_022821935.1 Candidatus Latescibacterota bacterium | reverse complement strand
AGCACGTTGGCGTCCCAGTAGGACTTGAGGAACGCCTTGCCGTGGGGATCGTCCGACAGGAGGAACTGCAGAAACAAAAGGAGCCGTTCCCCCGTCTTCGTACTGATCAGGTGCTCGATCTTGCACGCGTCGATTTCCGCCTGTTCCGCGTCGATATGCAGGACGCTTTTGAGAAAGGCGATGAGGATCTGCCGGTGTGACCATACGGATTGCGCCAGCCGGTTCCCTTCATCGGACAGCTTCAGGAACCGGTTCCGGTCCTCCTCGAGATATCCCTTCTCCCGGAGCGACTTGATCATGATCGACGCGCTGCCAGGCGTAATGTGCATCTCCCGGGCCACGTCCGATACCCGGGCGTATCCCTGACCTTCGATCAACTGCTGGACCGTCATCAGGTAGTGCGCGCCGCTGTGCGTGATCTCGTTGTGCTCGAATTCTCTCCAGACATCCATAATCTGCCCGATTTGTTATAGCAACTTTCGTGTTGCTGGCACAATAAAAAGTTTGGCTATTCAAATATGACTTCGAATTATATAACGTTTCGTAGGGCTGTCAAGAAAAAACGTGGTACGGACCGTCTTTTTTTCATGCACGCGCGCGTGCATACCAAGGGTGTAAGGACACGAATCCGGTACGCGCCAACGCACAAATACGTGTTACGGTTGATTTTAAGCCGGCTTGAATGTATGTTTGTAGTTTAGGAGCACTATGCCCAGGCAAACCGCACCGGAACCTGAGTATGACGGATACGATACCTTTCGCGGAACTTTCGGAACGGCTCAAAGGCAATGATCTCCCGGATATCCTTGTAAGGGATCATATCGGCAGGATGGAACCGGCCTATTTCGAGCGTTACGAGCCCGAAGTGATCCGGCGTCATATCGAGATGATCAGCCGGCTTGGACCGGACAGCGCCGCGGAGGTCGACGTGGATCCACTGGACGATTCGACGTGGCGTCTCACCGTCGTGGCCTTCGATTTCCTCTCGGTGATTTCCATCCTGTCGGGACTGCTGGCGTCCAACGGACTGAGCATACGCCGCGGAGACGTATTCACCTACGCCGACGCGGAACCAACCGGTGATCCGGGCAAGCGGCACCCTCGGTCTCAACGCCGCCGCCGCGTTCGTTCAGGCACACTGTCCGCGCCGACGGGCATCACCTCGTCGTCGCTGCGTTCCCAGCGAAAAATCGTGGATGTATTCCGGGTGCACGCGCCATCTGAAGCGCCTCCGGACTGGTCCGCCGTAACCCGGGAAATCAAGGACGCCATGGACAGTCTGCGGACCGGCAGCGCGGGGGCGCTGCAGCGAAGGATCAACGAGCGCGTGGTGGACTACCTCCGTCACGAGCGGGACGCGGAGCACTCCTCCCTGTTCCCGGTACACGTGGAGATCGACAACGACTCCGGGTCCGGGGCGACCCGGCTCGCTATCACCGGTCAGGACACGCCGGCGTTTCTGTACGCCCTGTCGACCGCCCTGGCGTTGCGCAACATCAACATTCGACGAATCGATATCGCGGCAGCGGGAGCCGAGGTGCGGGACACGCTCGAGGTGACCGACCGGCGCGGATTGAAAATCACCGATCCGCGGAAGCTCCGTGAACTGCGATTCGTGATCACCCTCATCAAGCAGTTCACCCACCTGCTGACCCGGGCGCCGAATCCCGCCCAGGCCCTGGAACATTTCAACCACCTGATCGACCAGGTCCTGGCCAACGTGCGGCCCGGCCGGGCGATGGAAGAGATGTTCGACCAGCTGGAGAACCAGGAAGTAATCGGCGCGATGGCAAAACTCTTCGGCACGAGCGACTTCCTGTGGAAAGACTTCCTCAGGATGCAATACAAGAACCTGTTCCCCGTGCTGCAGGATATCAAGGTGGTCGGTATCGTCAGATCGCGGGAGCAGATGGAAAGCGAACTGGCCGCACGGTTGTCCAGGGTCGGAAGTTACGCCCGCCGCAAGCGGTTGCTGAACCAGTACAAGGATAAGGAGATGCTGCGGATCAGCATGCGCCAGATCCTGGAGAAGAACGAAGACATCCAGGCCTTTTCCCGCGAACTCACCACGCTGGCCGAGGTGGTCCTGGAATCGGCATACGATATATGTGACCGGGAGCAGCGCCGGCAATACGGCGAACCCCTGCTGCCCTCCGGCGATCCCTGCGTCTTCAGTATCTGCGCGCTGGGGAAATGCGGCGGCCGGGAACTGGGCTGGGCTTCAGATATCGAACTGCTGTTCGTATACGCCGGCCAGGGTACTACGAGCGGACCACATGCCGTATTGAATTCGGAGTACTACGAGCGGCTGGTGCGCATGATCTGCGGTACGGTCGAATCCCGGAGAGAAGGCCTGTTCGAAATCGATCTCCGGCTCCGGCCCTACGGCGAAAAGGGCGCGCTGGCGTCGTCCCTGGAAAAGTTCAACGCGTATTTCAACGAAAAGGGCGGCGCCCTGCCGTATGAGCGCCACGCCTTGATCAAACTGCGCGCCATCGGGGGCGATCCGGTCCTGGGTGGGAACGTCGAAGCGGCCCGGGATGCCTTCGTGTACAGCAGTACCCCGGTCGACGGACGTTCATGGACCCATCTGCGCGAACGGCAGAACGACGAATTGGTCGAAACCGGCGCCATCAACGTCAAATACAGTTACGGCGGACTGATCGACGTCGAGTACTTCGTGCAGGATCTGCAGATACGCTACGGCGTCGACAATCCCGCGGTTCGAGGGCCGACTACGCTGGATGCCATGGACGCCCTGAACAGGGCCGGTTACCTTTCGGACGAGGAGCATGGCATGCTCGGCAAGGCGTATCGTTTCCTGGTCCGGCTGATCAACGGCCTGCGCATGGTACGCGGCAACGCCAGGGACCTGGTCCTGCCGGACAAGACGTCCCAGGAATTCCTGTTTCTCGCCCGTCGTCTGGGATATGAGGAAGCAAAAGGCGCCGGTACGGGCGAACAACTGTGGCGGGATATTCAACGAAACATGGAATGGGCGGCCCGGGCGCTGAGAACCCGTTTCGTCCACAAGCTGTTCGACTAGCGGCTCCGGTCTTCACTTCCCGGTAATGGTACAATGAACCTGCTGCAAAAAAAATGGATCATAGGGCTGGGCCTGTTGGCGTCGTCGATACTGGCTGTGAGCCTGGCCGTCTTCATCCTGCTGGGCACCGCGTGGGGCATGAACCGGGTACGCCACGCCTTCCTGTGGGCCGTGCAGGACCGGCTCAACGGACAGATCGGGATAGAACGGATCGAGCTTGGCGTGCGGAAGCACCTGACGATGCACGGCGTATCCCTTCGCCTCGCGGATTCCTCTGGCGGCGGGGAGGTCGTGGGCGCGGACGAAATCCGGATCAGCCTTAACGGTTGGGACGCCCTGGTCGGAGAAGCTCCGCCTTACCGTGTCGATATCGACGGATTCCGCATGGCCTATTTCGAAGACGCCGCCGGCAGCGGGAAGAGTTCCCTGGATCTGCTGCTGGAAGATCCGGCGCGCGACGCCGAAGCGACCGAGTCATCTGAAGGGGGCACTTCCGGCCTGCCCTTTGACCTGCCCGACCTGCAGATCCGGAACGGCCGGTTCCGCTATTTCGATCCCGTGGATTCCACGGCGGTGAGCGCGAGGGAAATAGCATTCCGCGGCGCCGTACTAAGCCCGTTCAGGATGGATGCCGAAGTAGGCGCCGGACAGGTGGCCTTCGATATAGCGGGCTATGATGACGCCGTTTCGAATCTGCAGGCGGCCATATACTTCGAAGGGGACGCCCTTACGGTTCACGACCTGACGATGGAATCGGCCCACGGTCCCCCGATCAGATTTCACGTGACCGGCGAGATCTCGACCGCACGGGAGAAAACCGCCACCTTGGATATCGCCGCGAACGGGCAGGTAGGCGCCATACTACGCATTATGGAGCTTGATAGCACCATGCCCGGAATCTTCAGCATGACCGGTTCGCTGCGGAACAGCCTTTCTGATCCGACCGTAGAGACCAGGTTCACGTCGCCGGTTGTACGATCGGAGTACGGTTCATTCAAATTGGCCACGGTGGACATGGCGTATGCGCGGAATGTGCTTACAGTCAACGGGTTCCGGGGAAAGCACGAAGCGGGATGGGTGTCGGGACGGGGGTTGCTTGATTTTGACGGTGAATCTACCGGATATCGCCTGCAGCTCGAGTCTTCCGGCATCATGCTCCCCGCGCTGCCACCGGCCCTTGTCGACGGCGGGAGCGAGCTCGAAGGCGAAGTAGCATTCGCCTTCGAAATGGAAGGCGACGGATTCGACGATGCGCCCCGCAGGGCCGACCTGAGCGCTTCTTCCGCCCTGGTGAGCATAAGCGGCCTGCCATTGCGGGAGGTAACGGCGACGGCCGCGTACCGGCGCGGACTGCTGCGGGTCGATCTCCGGGAAGCGTCCTTCCATGTTGACACCGAGGGACAGCTCGGCACGGACGGGAACATCCAGTTGACCGGTTCGGTTGACGTGGAGGACGTCGGAAGGCTGCCCCCGCCGCTGGATTTCGATAAACTCCGCGGTTCGGGCGACCTGGATCTCTACCTGCTGGGCACGCTTCGGCGGCCGACCGTGCGGCTCGGAGGCTGGGTCAGCAGCCTGGCCTATGGCGATGTCCTCCTCGGCGAAACGAAAGTCGAAGGTTTTCTGGATGAAAGACGCAACCTGACGATCAATGCCGTGCTGGACAGGCTGGAGCTCCGGGCCAGGACGAGCCTGGCCGGCGACCGGGCTGTTTCCGGATATTTCAACGTGCATGACCTCAGGCTCGGAGATTACCTCAGCAGCGAATCCTGGTGGGGGTTGGACGCCATCCTTCGCATGCGGGGCGATTTTGCCGGCACCCTTCAACAGCCTTCCGTAACGGGGAAGGGCACCGTCCAAAACCTGTCGATTCAGAACGAAGACCTGGGAGACACCGACCTGGACATGACGATCAGCACGGACCGCCTGGACTTCACCATGACCCGGGTGCCGGGTCCCACCGTGCACGCGGAAGGATCCGTCGAGCTGACCGGGCAGTACCCCTACGACCTGCGGGTCGATCTGCTGCAGACTTCACTGTCTCCGCTGCTCTCCATACTCTCCAAGAGACCGATCGAAGGAGGCACCGGCACGTTCAGCGGGAGCGTACACGCCGTGGGACTGGCCGGGTATCCGGACCTGTCCACCATAACGGTCTCCCTCGATTCGCTGGATGTATTGATGAACGACCGGATACTGCATTCCGAGGCCCCCTCCACGGTGAAGCTGGAGAACCAGGTTATTACCGTGGACGAATTCAGACTGGCAGGCGATTTCGGTCGCGTAACCGTCGACGGCACGGCGAGTCTCGCCGCGGACGGACCGGTCGACCTTGAAACCGTCCTGGAAGGCGTGCAGCTGGAGTTCTTCTCGCCTTTCCTGGTGTCGGACGGCATGTTCAGCGGCGCCATGGACGGGGCGATCTCCCTGGGAGGAACCCCGGGCGATCCCAGCATCGACGGCCTGCTGACCGTTTCGGACGTGAGTTATGCGAGGGGAATCAGAACCAACCTGCTTGGCACGGTGACCGCCTCGGCGCTTTATGAAGACCGTTTGCTTCGGGTTCCCATGCTATCCGTGGACAGCCCGTTGGGACGGTCGGAGATCGATCTTGTCTATCCGGTCGATCTGCGATGGGCGCCGGACGTCCAGCCGGAGTCGCTTCCGGCCGGCGAAAGATACACGGCGTCCCTGGTCGTGGACAACCTGGCCGTGGCGCCCCTGCGGGAGTTCTTCGAGGTGGTTCCCGCCGATCTGGACGGGTACATCCGGGGCAGGATCGACGTGAACGGTTCGGTCCGGGACCGCGGCGACGTCAACGGGGTCATGGCGCTGGATTCGCTGAAACTGTTCGGTCTCCAGAACGAACTGGTGAACACGAACCCCGTCAGGCTGCATTTCGACGGGGCCCACATCCATATGGATTCCATGTCCGCCACGATCCGCCGAATCAATCAACCCGATGACGAGCGGGGCCGGCTTACGATGCGCGGCCGCCTGGCGTACGTCGATGGCGGAACGGAGGCGGGCGTGTCCGACCTCGTCATCCTGGGTGAGCAGATCAGAATGGACGCCCTGATGGCACTGGCCAATCTCGATCTTCCCCTGGGTGGCAACGTGAATACCCGGATCGAAGTCACCGGTCCGGCCTCCGCCCGGGTCATAGACGCCCGCGCTTCCATGGATCAACCGAGATACAATCAAGCCTCCCTGGACAGCCTCTCCGTCCACATGGTGTATGGCGGCGGGGAAATCGCCGTCCGGGACCTGCGGATTAGCAAAGGCGGCGATACCATAACCGCCCACGGAACCATACCCTATGACCCGGCCCGTACCGAGTGGACCGGCGATGCGACCGGTGTGGAGGATATCGCCCTGACCGTCGAAGGAGACGACATCGACCTGTCTTTCCTTAGTGGTATCGTGTACGATCTCGAACGCATCGAGGGGAAGGCCGACATCCGCATGTCCATCGGAGGAACACCCGCTTCTCCCCGGTCGGTCGGCCAGGTCACCGTTCGGGACGCGGCGGTGCGGTTCCGTGAGTTCGAACCGATGTTCCGGGCAGACGTACTCCAGGTCGACGTCGACGGAGGCGCCTTCGCGCTAAAGCCCGCGGCGTTCCGCGCCGGGGACGGCACGGTCCGGGTTTCCGGCGACCTCTTGACAGAAAACCTGTCCTTCGCCGAAATCGAAGCCTATGCCGATTTCAGCCAGGCTGAAGTGGAACGACTCGGTTCGGCCATGCTTGTAATCGACGGAACGCTTGCCTGGACCGGCAACAGGGACCTTTCGCGGATTTACAATGTAGCCGATCCGATCGTCGTGACCGGAGTGGTCACGCATTCGCTGGATATAGGCGAATTGCTCCTCGACAACGCGATCATACGTCCGCAGGACACGCCGGACCCGTTCCTGGAGAGCATCGCGCTGGACGTAGCCGTGGACGTGACCGACCTGGACGTCGAGAACAATATCGCCCAACTGACCGTCGAGGGCGGAGTGGCCCTCGGCAATACGGTGCAGAATCCCCTGGTGACCGGAAACGCCGTCGCCGAGGAAGACGGCGTGATCAGGTACCTGGGCGCAACCTTCGAACTGGAAACCGGTCGGATCGACCTGACCAGGCGCGTACCGTTGGAGAGCTTCACCGCATTGATCGAGTACCCGGTGGCGCAGCTCGACCCGGTCCTGAACATACAGGCCTGGGCGCCCCGCGTGCGCGACATTCACGATACTTATTACGAAGTGGAACTGCTCGCGTCCGGACCGGTGTCGACGGTGACACCCCAGTTGCGTGCGGCGCCGCGCGACGATAACGCAACCGAGATTCTGGCTTCGGGTTCCCGGTCGCTTGCCGGTCCCGAGGTAATCTACGGTCCCGAGGTCGTCTCCCTGCTGACTTTCGGCACGGCCGGACTCACCAGCCTGGCCACGCCCGATGAATACGCCGGCATGAGAAACAGGGCCTTTTTGATGACCGGAGAGGCACTCGCAGAAGCCTTGTTGAATCTCGACGAAGTCCAGGTCGAGGGCGATCCTTTCTCGATGAACAGCGCCATTCAAGCCGGATCGCCGGTTCAACTTACCCTCAGCAAGCGGATCAACCGGCGCGCCCGGGTCAGCTTTACCCGATTGTTTCAATCTTCGGAATACTCGCTGCGGGTCGGTTACCAACTGACCGATTTCCTGTATATCGAGACGTTTTCCGATCAATCGGGCGAACTTCCCCAGAATGGAATCGACCTCCGGGTCAAATTCCGGTTTCGGTAAGCCTGCGCCTTTGCATGTAAGGACGTCACGGGACCAAACGGTCAGGCAATACACATGGTAAAGGGAATGAGGCTTCCCTCGAAGCCAACCGTTGCCGAATCGGGTCGTATCGGTTCATCCCGGATGCGGTATCCCGGTACGATCCGGACGCTGTTTCTTCTGGCGATCCTGTACGCTTTCCCCACTAACGCCCAGCAGTCCCTTATCGTCGAGCGCATCGTCGTCGATGGCAACGCGTCCATCGCGGAGGACCGCATACTCAGTCTGATCGAAACCAGAACGGACAGTTTTCTTCGACCCAGATTCTGGCAACGCAGACGAATAAACAACGCCACCTGGCGGACCGACCTGTCGGCGATAGAGAGTTTCTACAGGAACAGCGGTTTTCTTGATGCAAGGGTCCGGTCCGTTCGCGAAGAGATTGACACGGATCGGGTCGCGCTCAGGATCGTCATCGACGAAGGTCCGCGGTACACCGTGCGCGCGGTTAATCTGAACGGCTTCGGATACCTGTCCGAAGACGAGGTGCGGCAGAAACTGATCACGCGGGAAGGCCAGGTTTTCTACCGTTTGTCCGCCGCGACGGACAAACGTTACATCCAACGTCTCGCCGATCGCCGGGCGCTGCTGGACGTGGTGGTGGACTCGAACATCGTGCTGCACGTGGAGGACCATTCCGTTACCGTAAACTTCCGGGTTATCGAAGGGCATCCCGTCAGCGTGGGCGCGATACAGGTCCGAGGTCTGCTGAAGACCCACAGAAACGTAGTGATCCGCGAACTGGAGATCCAACCGGGAGAACTCTACGACAACGCGAAGATATCCTTGAGCCAGACCCGGCTCTTCCAGACAGGCCTGTTCCGCAGCGTGCGCCTGTCTCCCCTGAGGAGCGACACCTCCGCTACGGTGCGGGACCTGGTGGTGGAGGTCACCGAACTGCCCGGGGGCGAGGTGAGCTTCGGCGCCGGGTTCGCCACGGCGGAACGCTTCAGGGGCAGCTTCAGCGTCGCCTACCGGAACTGGCTGGGACGGGGGATCACCATCGGCGCAAACGGTCAGATCAGTTCGCTCTTCCAGCACGTCGAGTCGGGGGTCACGCAGCCGTGGTTGTTCCGGACCAGGACGACGGGCATCCTGCGCGCGTTCTTCCGGCGCGAGGACCGCATCAGCCATACCGAGCAGGAAGCGGGCGTGTCCGTGGCGGTCAACCGCGAACTCTCCCGCACCTACCGAAGTCAACTGACCTATACGCTGAAGAACATCGAGGTATCGTCGCTCAGCGACGAACTGGCCGAACTCCTGCGAAGCGGTTCGGAAGTCGACAGCCTCCGGTCCAGGCGCGAAGGCAGTCTGACCGGGCTTGTGACGTACGACACGCGGGATGATATCCTGAACCCGAAGACGGGATTCTTCGGTCAATTCCAGAGCAGCGTGGCCAGCCCTCTGCTCGGCAGTTCCACGCTCAACCGGAGCTCGATACTTACGGTGAGGGCCATAGCCCGTAAATACCTGTCCTTTCCCAACGCGCCGGATTTTTCAACCGCTGTCTCGTTTGCCTACGTGAGGGCGCTGAATGAAAACCGCGTACCCCTCGACAGCAGACTGTTCATCGGAGGCGACCGATCGGTGCGGGGTTTCGGTATAAACCGGATCGGCCAGCCCGACGGCGGACTGATCGCCATCAGCGCGCAACATGAAATGCAGGTACCCTTCTCCAGGATTGACCTGGCCGTATTCGCGGACTGGGGCGGGGTAGGAAAGACGGTGGGTTCTTTCGGCTTCGGAGATCTCCTGCTTGGTTACGGGGCGGGCGTCCGGGTGAATTCGCCGATCGGGCTGATACGGGGAGACGTGGGCTTTCACAACCAAAGCAAGATCGACCCGCCCAATTCGAGAAAGTACGACCGGACTTTTTTCTACTTCGGACTCGGACAGGCGTTTTGATGCTGGCCGGACGGCGCCTTTCCCTGTAATTTCCTAGTTACTTTTATCAAATGGTTTGATTTCGTTTAACGGTGTGATTTCGTTCGCGGATTCATGACGGGTGGGGAGACATGTTCGCCAAATCCAGACTGCAGGCCTTCACGTACTATAGCGAGTTCGCCCGCGCGGACCGGTGGAGCGAGGACTTCACCGAGCTCAAAGCCCGCGGCTTTCAATACGTTGTCTTCAGAGAAGGATTCGATCTGAGGAACCAACTGACCTCGGAAGACCAGAAGAACCGGCTGAAAGAGATGATCGGCGCCGCGGAAGACGCGGGAATCCGGTCGATCCTGCACATCGGCAATCCAAAGGCCCTGTACCTGTTGCCGGACGCCCGTGCGTGGCGCCTTGACTATGTACGGCGCGTGTCGGAGGTATTCGGACCCTGCAAAGGATTGTACGCGCTGCAACTGGAGGACGCGCCCACGGGAGGTAGCGAGTACCCCGAGGACCGCTGGCAACCGGTGATGGAGTCCGTCGAAGGCCGCCTGTCGACGATGGAACTGACCGAAGACGGATATCGGCATGGACGCAGGGCCTGGCAGATGGAACAGTATGCTTCCTTCACAGCGGAACTGGTCAGGACCGTGAAGAAGGTGAGATCGAGCCTGAAGACGACGATGGGCTTCCATCTCGACGCCCTCCTGCCTGTCGACACCCTGGTCCATTTTCAGGAAACTGCCCGTGCGCTGGATTTCGTCATCATCGATCCGGGATCCCCGCCGTTTCATTCCGCGGCGGATACGGATCGCGTGATCCGCTGGGCGGCGCGCGCGGCCGGGTCGTTGACGGACCGGGACGTCTGGATGGTCGTGGATTCGCAGATGGCGCGGGGCAGGTTCCAGGCCACGCATCGGGAACTGCGGGAATGGACGGGTGCGGCCTGCGCGCCGGGGATAACGGCCGTTGGCTGGCATGCCTGGGACGGTACCGCTTGGTCGGAAAGCCGCGCCATGCGAGGCAGGCCCCTGTCGGAATCGAACCCGGAGCAGTGGGAGACGATTTCGGCGCTGAGTCGATCGGTGACGGAGATGGAACGCACGAATGCGCCGTCTCCGGAATACAGATGCCTGTTTTCGTACGATTCATTCGCGAGCCGCGTGCCCCGGCTGGACGTGATGACGCCCCATAGCATGCTCGAAGCAAGTACGGGGCGGGAGGTGGGATACGCGTCCGATCACCAGATATCAGACGGAGACAGACTCTCCGGGTGCGAATTGCTTTTCTCAACACCCTGCCCAACGGTCAGGGACGCTGTTGTCGATCGGTTGATCCGCTACATGCGGTCAGGCGGATGGATAGTGGGTTCGGCCGACGACTTCAGCCTGGACGAAGGGATGCGCCGCGGTGACGCGCGGGCAAGCGTGTTCGGCATACGGCAGGAGTCCGTCCTCAACGATCCCGACCGGATCCTGCTTACCGCCGGCTGGCCTCACCTGCCCGAGGGTGCCGCGCTCGACGCGCACCAGTGGCGGGTCCGGCCGGAGGAAATCGATGACGACGTGCGCGTCATCGGTAGGTGGGGCGACGGTTCGGCCGCGGTGTTATTGAAACCGCACAAGGACGGTGGTGCATTGTACATCGGCACCGAGCCGTACCAGTCGGCGGACAGAGATCGCAACGGCCAGTGGCGCGGATTTCTGCGGGCCGTCCTGAACCGGGAAGTACTCAGGCGCCTGTCGCGGGCGTAGCATCCGCGGTCCGGCACGAGTCCGCGGCCCGGCACGCGTGCTCATTCGAGATTGGCGTGGCGATCGAACATGGCGCCATCGGTTTCATCGAGCCGGGTCATCAGCAGCATGACGCCGGCATCAAGCATCACGCCGAGGCTCTGTTCGAAGAGCGTGCCCATCGGCTGCCGCGAACGATGTGACCGGCCGCCGGTCTCTTTCGATGATTTCGGCGTAGGCGCGGGTATGACGACGACCGTGTTCGCCAGCCGGGCGGCAGGCGATCCGGGGTCCGCAGTCGCTACCGCGACCCGGGCACCGGCCGCGACGGCTTTTCCGGCATAGTGGACCAGGCGTTCCGTCACGCCCGATCCCGATCCGATCAGCAGCAGGTCTCCCGATCCAACCGCCGGCGTGGTTGTTTCACCCACCACATGGACGTGCAGGCCGAGTTGCGCAAGCCGCATGGCGAAGGCCTTCATGGCGAGTCCGGAACGGCCGGCGCCAGAGACGAAGACCCGCCTGGCCTTCGCGACTTCCCGCACCAGCGCTTCGACTTCTTCGCATGAGACCCGGTTCAGCGTCTGCCGCATCTCGTCGAGAACGGTCCGCCGGGCTTCATTAAACGGGGAAGAGGCTGTCTCGTTATCCATCGGTTCGACTCATGATCTCCCTGATCTGGCGGACTGCGTGGCCGGGATCGGCGTTCCCGGTAACGTAGCTCCCCACGACCACGATATCCGGCTCGCGGGGTACCAGGCGCTCGATCATCCGGGGATCCAGCCCGCCCGCGACAGCCAGTCCCGCCTGGCGAACGACTGCGCCGACCCGGTCGATGCGTTCCGGTACCGGTTCCAAATCGTCCAGCCCTTGCGTGTCGAAAGCCGTGTGAAGGCAGATGAAGTCCACGCCGGCCAGGTCCAGCGCGCGGGCCAGGCGGACCGCCTCGTCCACTTCGCGCGTGGTGATCAGGTCGGCCATGATCCGGCCGCCGGACTTCTTCGCCTGTTCGCCCGCCTCTCGGAGCGTAGCCTCGTGCGCCGTCCCGAGCACAGTTACGATATCCGCCCCCGCGTCGAAGGCAAGGCCCGATTCCAGGGCACCGGCGTCTACGATCTTGAGATCCGCCAGGATCTTCGTCTCGGGGTAATCCCGCCTGATCCCGGTGATGATGTCGATCCCGTAACGGATCAGCAGGGGCGTACCGAGTTCGATGATATCCACCCCGAAGGCGGTTTGGTCCAACAGGCGGCGAACCGCTCCGGCGTGGGGGATATCCAGGGCGAGCTGGAGTTGCATGATGGCGGTGTTCGCACAGAGGAGGCGGACGTCGTGCCCGGCCTCGCTTAGAGGAGGTGGACGCCGTGTCCGGCCCGCCTGACCTGATCTAATGTGGCCTGGTCTGATCCAACGGGTCGCCGATACATACCCGGAGCAGGTTCGGATGCGCCGGAATTTCCTTCGTGCCGGCGCCGTAACCGATTTTCTTCAACACCATCCCCGGCACGACACCGTGCGCCTCGGCCGTGGCTTTCAGAAACGCGGCGCCGGTCGGGGTAACCAGTTCTCCCTCGATCCCGGTATGGTAAACCGGCATATCCCGCATCAGTTCCAGCGCGCCCGGGGCGGGAACCGGCATCACGCCGTGTGCGCAGTGGATAAATCCCCGTCCCATCGGCAGCGCCGAGGCGTACACCCGCCGGATGTCGAGCAGGGCCAGGCCTATGCAGGCGCCCACGACATCGACGATGGCGTCCACCCCGCTCACTTCGTGCAGGTGAACCTCCTGTTTCGAAATGCCGTGCACCTTGCTTTCCGCTGTCGCCAGCTGATCGAACACCTCGATAGCCTGGTGTTTGACCCCGGCGTCGAGTGCGCTGTCTTCGATGATGGACGTCAGGTCGTCAAGGTGCCTCGCTTCCCCGTGGTCGTGACTGTGTCCTTCCTCACCGGGGCCTTCGATAATCTCTTCGCCGCCTGAAGTCCGGACGACGACGTCGATCTTGGTCCCCGCGATGAGCTGCCGGGTCACCGTCTTTCGGGTGAGCCGGTAGTCTTCAAGTGGCATTTTCCCGAGTTCGCCGACCAGTTTATCGAAGTCCAGGCCGGCGTCCACCAGCGCGCCCAGGATCATATCGCCGCTGATACCGGAGAAGCAATCGAAGTAGGCAATGGACATCCGGTCGCCTTATACATAAAAGACCGGACGATCACCGTCAATCGTCCGGTCATGAGAAACCTCGGAAAGAGGCTTGCCCGGTTACCTGCGGGAGTCGCCTTCCGCTCCACCGCTGGCGTCCATTTCCGCGTCGGCATCCATTTCCGCGTCGGCATCCATCTCTGCGTCGGCTTCCATTTCCGCGTCGCCTTCCGCTTTCACACCCGCGCCACCGGCTTCGCTGTCATCGGCATCACCGTCGGAGCCGCTCTTAGCTTCCATGTTCCCCTGGTCGCTTTCCCCTTCCGTATCCATCTCCTCTTCCGCCATCTCCTCTTCCGTCACTTCCGCTTCTTTCAATTTCAGGGCCACCAGCAGTTCATCCACGTCTTCCGGCCAGGCTTCGTTCATCTCCAGCGCGATGGTCAACTGCTCGGCGACGAGGTCCAAGGCCTCTTCCGTGATGCCCATTTCACCCAGGCTCTCCTTGAAGCTCTTGCCGTCGTACTCGATTTCACCGCCGGAAACGGCAGTGAACTGCGCCAGCAGGCTCTCCTTCCACGCCTCCTGGTCGACCCCTTCGAGATGGGCTTTCAACGTTTCCTCTTCCACGGCCGTGGCAACGAAGTCGTCGATTACGCCCATAATCATTTCTTCGCCCCCCAGGCGGTCATACAAGGGACCGTCCATCACCCATTCCATGTTCGGGTCGTCGTGCTGGGCATGCAGAGGCGCGGTGGTACCGATCAGCAGCAATAGCGCGCTAAGCGCCATTGAAGTCAAGGCCATGCGAATCATTTGAAAATCTCCTTGTTCCCGGTCGGGGTACGGTGACTCATTCCGTCCTGAAATTCATTCGGCATCCGGTCAAACGGCCAATTCACGATATACAGGAAGATAGGGCGAAATCTCTAAAAATCAAAGAGATTCTCCCCATCGGGTCCGACCACCGGATCCGGCCATCGGATTCGGCCAGGCGAAGCCCTCATCACAGGAGGCAGGTGTCGATGACGTGGGCGACGCCGTCCGCGTCGTTGGACGGCGCGACCAGGTCCGCCGCGCGCCGGACGGCGTCTGGCGCGTTCTCCATGGCCACGCCGAGGCCGGCGTATTCGATCATGTCCAGGTCGTTGAAGTTGTCGCCGATACTGATCATCCGGTCAGAACCGATTCCGTAGCGTTCACCGAGGAAAGCGAGGGCCTTCGCCTTTGACACACCAGAGGGTACGATCTCCATGCACCAGTAGTCCTCCACCAGGGTGCTGCGCGACAATATGGTGCCGATCCGGTTTCCGTATCCCGTCAGCTCCGCCTCCAGGTCGTGCATGGACGATCCCTTTCCGGCAACGGCGATCTGCGCCGGGTCCCGGTCCAACACCCGGTCCAGGTCTTCCACCTGAAAGGCCTTGTCCGCGTTTGCCTCCAGGTAACGTTCCCGCCAGCCGTTGGCCGACCGGGGCTGCTCGTACCACATAAACCGGCTTTCCGGTACCGGTTCGTAAACGAGGGGATCATGCCCGCGCCGCTTGCAGAAAGCGACCAGTTCGATGGCCAGGGACCGGGGCATGTTTACCGCCCTGAGCAGCGGACCTTCGAGAGACTCGAGTATGAGCGCGCCGCTGTGGAAGATCAGCGTCGTGGAAGGCGGCACCTGCTCGGCGGCGGCACGGCCGGAGTTCAGGCTCCTGCCGGTGCAGAGGGCCACATGTTTCCCGGCCTCGACCGCCCTCCTTAACGCACGGAGCGTCCTGGTGGAGATATCGCGACGGGAGGTAAGCAGTGTGCCGTCGATGTCGATGGCGATGAGGTCGTAGGTCATGTCTGCGGCGCTTTCCGTCAGGGTATGAATCGTTCGATAGCCCGGGCGACGCCCTCGTCGTCAACCGAAGCCGTGACAAAATCCGCCCTGGCCCGGGCTTCGGGCACAGCGTTGCCCATGGCCACGCCCAGACCCGCGGCATCGAGCATTTCCAGGTCGTTCAGGTTGTCCCCCACGGCCATGACTTCGGAGAGATCGATCCCGAGAAGCCTGGCCAGCCTGCGCAGTCCGTCGCCCTTGGACACGCCGGATGGCATGACCGTGATAACGTGGTAGCAACGGTCCCAGG
>JAJECR010000285.1 GCA_022821935.1 Candidatus Latescibacterota bacterium | reverse complement strand
CACCTGCGCGATTTCCGGCGCGTAGGCCAGGTGGTTGATCCGCGCTTCCGATACTGACACCCCGGCCGCGCCGACCCGTTCCTGAATCTCTTTGCCGAGTGCTTCGGACACTTCTTCAATGGACGACCGCAGGCTGGCCGTCTCCCCCTCGGTCAGATCATAGGGGTAGCTGGTCGCCAGATGGCGGATGGCCGATTCGGACTGTACCTGTATGTATTCGACGAAATCGTCCACTTCGAAGCTCGCCTGGGCGGTATCCTCCACGCGCCAGACCACGACGGCCGAAATCTCGATCGGGTTGCCGTTCTTGTCGTTCACCTTCAATCGCTCGCTGTCGAAGTTCCTTGCCCGAAGGGAGATCTTCTGCTTGCTGTTGAGGGGATTCACCCACCAGAAGCCCTGCTCCCTCACCGTCCCGGTGTACTTGCCGAACAGGGTAAGTACACTGGCTTCGTTCGGTTCCAGCGTGAAGAATCCCTTGAAAAAAAACCCCAGTACGGCGAGGGCCGGGAAAAACAAAAACATCAGCAGGAGTATATCTCTGACTCTCATCCCGGTTTCCAGCACCGGTGGGTTGAAGGTGACGACCGCATCCATGGCGGCCAGCGTTGCCAAAGTCAGGACGATCAGCGAGGCCAACACCCTCCAGCCGTTGAACTTCAGCGGTATTCGTTCCGTTATCATTGACTCCCCTCCTCGAAACACCTGCCAGTTAGATAACACTATAATATCATTATGATATCATACTACAGCGTAACGGAACGCCTGTCAAGCGTAATTTGTGAAATAAAAAAGGCGCCCCTTTCGAGGCGCCTTTTATCGTACTGTAACGGCCGTGCCCGGCCTGAATCAGCCCTGGGGCTGCTTCACGTAACGCAGGTAGGGCTTCACGCGACGGATGTCGGAATAGGTCTGGTCCGCCTCTTCATCCGTGACTGCCGGCACGATGATGCAGTCTTCGCCGCTGTTCCAGTTCACCGGCGTGGCCAGCTTGTGATTTGCCGTCAACTGCAGGGAATCCACGACGCGCAGGATCTCGTCGAAATTCCGGCCCGTGGACGCGGGATAGGTCAGCATCAGCTTGATCTTCTTGTCCGGGCCGATGACGAAGACCGAGCGCACGGTCATCTTGTCGTTGGCATTCGGATGGATCATGTCGTACAACTGGGCGACTTCCTGGTCAGGGTCCGCGATCAGCGGATAGCTCACGTTCGCGTTCTGCGTCTCGTTGATATCGCTGATCCAGCCGCGGTGGGAATCGAGTGGATCCACGCTGATGGCCAGGATCTTGACTTTGCGTTTGGCGAATTCGTGGGCGATGTTGGCCATGTACCCCAGTTCCGTGGTGCAGACCGGCGTGTAATCGGCGGGATGGGAGAAGAGTATGCCCCAGCCGTCACCGAGCCATTCGTGAAAACGAATCGTTCCCTCGGTGGTCTCGGCCGTGAAATCCGGGGCTTCGTCCATTAAACGTAACGCCATGACAGTCCTCCTGCAAATGGCATGCTATAGAGATAGTTGCGGTGTGCGATCAGTAGCCTGATCCTTTGATCGGTTCTGGCAATATATATATCTGAATCAACAAAGTAAAGAATAAAATCAGCGGGTGCACCAGATCAGTCCACGCCGGACAATCTCCCGCGCTTCCGGCACGTCGAAATCCGCGGCGACGTGGCCCAGCGTGCAGTGGAAGACCTTGCCTTTTCCCCACGACCTTTTCCACGCGGCGGGCATGACGGTGCCTTCGATCCACGGATCGTGATCCCCGCTGAAGGTGGTGGTCGCGAGCACCTGGTTGGACGGATCGACGTGCATGTAATACTGTTCCGATCGCATGGCGAAGTCGTTCAACCCGGCCGTGATGGGGTCATCGTGATCGATAATGTTGACTTCGTAGTCGATGATGCCGCCCGGGTGGGACACCCACTGCCCGCCCACCATGTACTGGTAGTTCGTGTTGTTGCGGAAGGCGTCCGCCTGGCCGCCGTGCCACCCGCCGAAACCGGTTCCGGCTGCGACCGTATCCAGGAGCGCCTTTTCCTGGGCGCCGGTGATCGTGCTCATGGTCACGGTCTGCACGATGAGGTCGTACGTGGGCATGGCTTCGGCATCCAGGTACGCGTCAAGCGTATCCTGTTGCGTGATTTCGTATCCTTCCGATTCGAGCAGCGGAATGAAGATGTCCTGGGACTGCCTGGGTTCGTGTCCTTCCCAGCCCCCCCAGACAAATAAAGCCTTCGGCATGTGGATTCTCCTGTGGTTGGAAGCCGATAATTTCCCCTCGCGGATAAGCAATTGTGTTTCGTGTTTAACGGACTTGTCGATCGGCCCGGCAGGCCCGCTACGCGCGCGGGCCCCAACGGCTCCGACGTATCGTACCGGGTGCGGTCGACCGGCCCGGCCAGACATCCCGCTACGCGCGCCGGTCCCAACGGCTCGGGTTCATGCCCGGCGCTTCGTCCGTCATCCCTTCCGGTTTGTTGCCGACACCGAATTGGAACGTCCGCATGCTGGGGTCGCCCAGGAAGGGCCGGACCGAATCGGGCATCTTTTCCAGGTCCGACGGGTCCCGCGGCGCCACGTCGACGATGGGCCCGGCCCAGGCCGGACGGTAGGCCACCGCCAGCATGGCGCGCGAACGGCTTCCCGAATTGGGCAGGGTGCCGTGAAACGTCCGGTGGTTCAGGAACAGGGCCGATCCCGCGGTGCAGGGCACGACCACTTCCTCGGGATGCCGTTCGTACCGTTTGTACGGGTGGGCGTCCGCGTGCATGCAGAGGTGAGACCTGGGAACCACCCGAAAGGGCGATACGTCCATCGTCAGGACGTCCAGGTAGTAGAGCACCCGGACGGTGATGGGACAGCTCCCCTCGTATCCGAATATTTTCGATCCGTAGGGCTGTCCGTCCGTATGGAGACTGATGCCCGGCGTTCCCGGCTCGGACCGGTCGTAGGTATAGTGTATGAAAACGAGGCGGTCGCCGAACAATTCCTCAAGGAAACGCACCGTGGGCTCGTAGGCGATGAGCTCGGCCAGTTTCAGGCTGTTCAGATGGGGGTCCCTGCAGCCCCGTTGCCTGTCGCTGTAGTCCCGACCTACCGTCTCGAGTTTTTCGCATTCCGCTTTCAGTTCCGCCAGGTATTCGGGAGGGATCCAGTCGGGTATGATCAGGTAACCCTCCTCCTCGACCATCCGGATACGCTCGCCCCGGGTCAGGGCGCGCCAGTCCCGGTCGTCCACGTTGACCTGGTCTTCCGTTTGCCTTTGCATCATCCCTCCTTTCGCCGGTGATGCAGGCGGCGCCGGTGGGGTACTTTCCATGGCCGCGCTGGTGGCAGCCTTGCGATTGCGGCCCGTCCATCTCCCGGTCCGCCGGCCCGCTACAGTTCCACGCGCACTGCCTCCATGGCACGGGCCGCCTTCGCGCGGGCCGAGTCGATGTCGGGACCGCGGGCGACGGCGACGCCGAGGCGCCGGTGACCGGACACTTCGGGCTTGCCGAAGAGAAAGAGACCGGTGTCCGGCTGGGCGAGGGCGGCGTCCAGGTTGCCGAACTTCATGCGGTCGGATTCGCCTTCCACCACGAGTGCCGCCGAGGCGGAAGGACCATGCTGGCGGATGCCGGGGACCGGAAGTCCCAGCACGGCGCGCGCGTGGAGAGCGAATTCCGACAGGTCCTGTGAGATGAGCGTAACCATGCCCGTGTCGTGGGGGCGGGGAGAGACCTCGCTGAAGATCACGTCGTCGCCCTTGACGAACAGTTCAACGCCGAAGACTCCGCGGCCGCCGAGGGCCGTGGTGACCGATTCGGCGACCTCCCGGGCGCGCGCCCACGCCCTGTCGCTCATGGGCTGGGGCTGCCAGGAATGCCGGTAGTCCCCGTCGATCTGTTCGTGGCCGATGGGCAGGCAGAAATCCGTGCCTCCCGCGTGGCGCACGGTAAGCAGGGTGATTTCGTAATCGAATTCCACGAATCCCTCGACGATCACCTTGCCCGCGCCGCCGCGTGCCTCGTCGTGCGCCCGCCGCCAGGCGCCGGCGGCTTCCGATCCGTCGCACACCGTGCTCTGGCCTTTGCCGGATGAACTCATGACCGGCTTGATCACGCAGGGCAGGCCGATCTCGCGCACCGCGCGGTCGTATGCTTCGCGGTTCCCGGCAAAGCGATAGGCAGACGTGGGAAGATCAAGTTCCTCCGCGGCGAGTCTGCGGATCCCCTCCCGGTTCATGGTCAGGTTGACGGCCCGCGCGGTGGGTACGACACTGAAGCCTTCCGATTCCAGTTCCACCAGGACACCGGTGGCAATGGCTTCAATTTCCGGTACGACGAAATCGGGGTTTTCCCGTTCGATCACCGCGCGCAGGGCGGAAGGGTCCAGCATGTCTACGGCATGGGAACGGTGGGCAACCTGCATGGCCGGCGCGTTGGGGTAGCGGTCCACGGCGACCACCTCCACGCCGAGGCGCTGAAACTCGATGACGACTTCCTTGCCCAGCTCGCCCGACCCGCACATCAGCACCCGCGTCGCCGTAGAGGATAACGGCGTGCCTATCGCGGCCATCGGGGGATCCTTCCAGTATATGTCGCCGATTCCATCATGCCCGGTGTACCGCGGTCAGATTTCGTTCACCGCCGCCGTCAGTTCCTGCACCGCGTCCTTGCCGTCGGCGAAGAACATCAGGCAATTGTCCGCGGCGAAAAGCGGATTGGGTATGCCGGCGAAGCCCGGGCTCAGGCTGCGCTTGATCACCACGACGGTCCGCGACTTGTCCACGTTCAGGATCGGCATGCCGGTTAGCGGCGTGTCCGCCGCGTCTCGTGCGAGGGGATTAACCACGTCGTTCGCACCGATGACGATGGTTACGTCGGTCTGCTCGAAACCCGTATTTGCCTCGTCCATCTCCTTCAGGCGGTCGTAAGGGACGTCCGCTTCGGCCAGCAGCACATTCATGTGACCGGGCATGCGGCCGGCGACGGGATGGATGGCGAACTCCACTTCGACACCTTCGGATTCAAGCAGGTTGGCCAGGTCGCGCACGGCGTGCTGCGCCTGGGCCACCGCCATGCCGTAGCCGGGCACGAACACCACGCGCCGCGCGCTGTCGAGCACCATGGCGACCTCTTCGGCCGTGGTGGATTTTACTTTCCCCTCGTAGAGGTCGTCGGCGGGACCGGCGTCGCCGTCGCCCGCATCGCCGCCGACCCCGGCGAACATCACGTTGGCCAGCGACCGGTTCATGGCCTTGCACATGATGCTCGTCAGGATGAATCCGGAGGCGCCGACCAGCGAGCCCGAAATGATCAGTACGTTGTTGGACAGCACGAAGCCCGTCGCCGCGGCGGCCATGCCCGAATAGGAGTTGAGCAGGGCGATGACCACGGGCATGTCCGCGCCGCCGATGGGCACTACCAGCAGGATCCCCAGCACGGACGCGATCGCCACCATGATCCAGAAGTACTGGGTGTTCTCCGGCTGCAGGATGGTGAGGACGCCCGCCGCCAGCCCGGCGAGCAGGAAGAGGCCCTTTAGCACATGGTCGAGGGTGAACCGCACCGCTTTCTCGGATACGATGCCCTGTAGTTTTCCAAAGGCGACCAGGCTGCCCCAGAATGTGACGCCGCCGATCAATCCGGAAGCCATCGTCGCGATGCCGAATTGCATGGTGATCGCGTCCGCGGACCGCAGCGCGGCCTCGACGTAGGCCGCGCCGGCCACGAGGACCGACGCTCCGCCGCCGAAGCCGTTGCACAGGCCGACGAACTGCGGCATGGCGGTCATGGGGACCTTGAGCGCCCAGATGGCGCCGATCGCCCCGCCGAGTACGATGCCGGCGACGATGACCTCGAACCGTACGATCTGCTGGTCGATCAGCGTGACCACGATCGCGATGAACATGCCCAGGGCGCTCAGGCGGTTGCCCCGGACCGCCGTGCGGGGATGGGACAGGCCCTTCAGCCCGAAGACGAAAAGGGATGCTGCGACGAGATAAGCGAAGCGGACGAGGTCGGCGGACATCCGTCTAATCCTTCCTCTTGAACATGTCCAGCATGCGGTTGGTAACGAGGTAGCCGCCGACGACGTTAATGGTCGCGAAGACCACGGCGGCGAAGCCGAGGACCGTGGTCAGCGTGCTGTACTGGGTTCCGGCTGAAAGGATGGCGCCGATGATCGTAATGCCCGATATGGCATTCGAGCCGGACATGAGCGGCGTATGCAATATGGGCGGCACCTTGGTGATGACTTCGAATCCGACGAATACCGCCAGGACGAATATGGTCAGGATGGCAATGGTTTCACCCACTGGGATCTCCTCGCTTCGATCTATAGCGCTCCGGCCGTTACCCGTTACCGGCAAGGAGGGCGCTTACCTGTTCGTTGACGATCTCGCCGTTGCGGGTCACGGTCGCGCCTTGCACGATGTCGTCGTCCACATCCGCGTCGAGGACACCGTCGTCGATCATCAGCTTCAGGAAATTCACGATGTTGTTGGAATACATCTGGCTGGCGTGATGGGGAACGGTCGAAGGGAGGTTCACCTCCCCCACGAGGGTAACGCCGTGCTTGACGACAGTCCTGCCGGGTTCCGTGATCTCGCAGTTCCCGCCCCGTTCCGCGGCGAGATCGATCACGACCGATCCGGATTTCATGCTCTTGATCATGTCCTCCGTTACCAGCACGGGCGCCGGCTTGCCGGGTACGGCGGCCGTGGTGATCACCACGTCGTTCTCCGCAACGACGCGGGCCATCATCTCCCGCTGTTTCGCGTAGAACTGCTCGTCCATGGCCTGGGCGTATCCCCCCGAACCCTCCGAATCCGCCGTGTCCAGTTCCAGTTCAACGAACCGGGCTCCAACGCTTTGAACCTGCTCCTTGACGGCGGGACGCACGTCGTAGGCCTGGATCACGGCGCCCAGTCGTTTGCAGGTGGCGATGGCCTGGAGCCCGGCCACGCCGACGCCGACTACGAAGACATGGGCGGGCGTAATGGTACCGGCCGCCGTCATCATCATGGGAAACAGCTTCGGCAGGTATTCGGCCGCCATCAGCGCGGCCTTATACCCCCCGATATTGGCCTGGGAGGAAAGGGCGTCCATGCTCTGCGCCCGGGACGTCCGCGGGATGAACTCCATGGCGCAGGCAGTGATCCCCCGGTCGGAGAGCGCCTTGACCTCCGCCGGCGCCGACAACGGTTCCAGGAAGCCGGCCAGCAGTTGCCCTTCGCGCAGTTGCTCGATGTCCGCCATACCCGAATCGGGATTCGCGCCGCCGCCTCTTACCTGGGCGATCACGTCGGCCTCGGCGAAGACCGAAGCACGCTCCGGCACCACCAGGGCGCCGGCCTCTTCGTAGGACGCGTCAGCGAAGCCCGCCTCCCCGCCCGCGCCGGCGGAGACATGGACGGCGCATCCCGTCCTTACCAGGGCGGCAACCCCGACGGGTACGATGGATACCCGCCGCTCTCCCGGAGAGGTTTCGGTAGGGACGCCGATGGTCATTTACTGCTCCGGCTGGATGCTTGGCAGGGAATTCAAGGATTCTCGGCGGCAGCGATTCGCCGCCTGGCCTGGTCCGGTCCTGCGCTGGATGTACCAGGCGATTGGCCGGCCGCCAGGTCTGGGCCGGCCGAGTTCTATATATAAAGATTCCGGGCGGACGCGTCAACTACCAGATTGGGGTCGACAACTGCCGCGAGAAAATACGCCGAATAAACCACGCGCATATTGTCAGGACATCCGCCTTGCGTTATTTTGAATGACAGGCTTGCGCGAACCCACCTCGGCAAACGCATGCCATGCCGAAGTATCACAGCATGCGGAGGGAAGCGCCACTATCGATCGGGTAAAGAAGGGCTATCCGGCCGCGGGAATCCACCCGTCGCCTCTATCGGGAAACCGGGCACATGCCGCGTTATGGACTGATGCTGCTGCCAATATTCCTCGCAGTGCCCTGCTATGCGCAGCAGGCCGTGTCGCCCCTGGTACGGACGGTGATGGAAGAAGTGTCCATCGATCGAATCTGGTCCCACACCGAGTACCTGGGCAGTGACCGGCTGATGGGCAGGGCGGTGGGAACCGCGGGCGCCGATACCGCGGCGCACTACCTGGCGGAGCAACTGCGAAGCCTCAAACTCCGGCCCGGTGCGGAGGACGGAACGTACCAGCAGCGCGTACCGCTTCACGGCAGCCTCGCGCTTGCGGGTTGCCTGTTCCAGGTCAGCGTAGCGGACACGGTATATGAGCTCGACCTGTTCGACGATTACCTCCTGTACGACACAGGGGACAATACCATCGTTCCCCAGCCGGCGCCCCTTGTCTTCGTCGGCTACGGCATCGTAGCCCCGGAGTATGACTACGACGATTACCAGGACGTCCATGTAGAAGGGGCGGTCGTGGTTTTTCTGTCGGGCGAGCCTTACTCGGAGGAACCGGACTATTTCGAGGGTGTGCAACCCACCGTCCATTCCCTTCCCGGCATGAAACAGCGCCTCGCCCTGTCCAGAGGCGCGGCGGGCAGTATCATGATCCCGTCCTACCGTGAACACGGGGGCCGTACCTGGCCCGAATGGAGGGACATGTTCGCCTTCGAGCACGTTACGCTCCTTTACGTCGAACCTTCGAACATGACGATGCTGGTAAACCCGGCCCGGGCCGCCCTGTTCTTTGAAGATGCCGCCTACAGCCTGGGCGACGTGTACGAAATGGACCTGAATTACGAAATGCGCAGTTTCCCGCTCGAAGCGCAGATCAGATTTGTCGGCCGATTCCGCGAGCGCGAATTCCTCTCGTCCAACGTCATTGGCGTGCTGCCCGGTAGCGATCCCGTGCTGCGCGACGAATACGTGATCGTCTCGGCCCACTACGACCATCTTGGCGTGGGACCTCCCGTAAGGGCGGATTCCATCTACAACGGCGTGACGGACAATGCGCTGGGTTGTGCCGGCGTGCTTGAAATCGCCCGCGGGATCGCGGCCATGCCCGAGCCGCCGAGGAGGTCGCTGGTTTTTCTTTTCGTAACGGGAGAAGAAAAGGGGTTGCTGGGCAGCCGCTACTACCTGGACCACCCGGTCGTCCCGCTGAATCGGACCATGGCTGCGGTCAACGTGGATGGGCTCGCCATCGTCGACACCTTCGATGACATCATCGGCGTCGGCGCCAACCTGTCCACGCTGGGAGAGTTGCTGGACGCGGTGGCCGGCGAGCTGGAAATGACGGTTTCACAGATTCCCCTTGTGTTTCTGGGCCTGGACCCCTTTGCCCTTTCGGACCAGATCGCCTTTGCCCAGGCGGGCATACCCAGCATTCTCCTGATGGAGGGGATTCGGTTCAGAAACCTTTCGAGCGAGGTGGGCATCGAGGTATTCGTCAGTTGGGGGCGGTCGCGGTACCATACGCCCTTCGACGATCTCGAACAGCCGATCAACCGCGCCGCGGTACGGCAGCACGTCCAGATCCTTCTGGCCTATATCGGCGCCCTGGCCGACACCTACAGGCCGCCTCAGTGGGTTTCGCCGTCCCGGTACAATATGGAGCGCCTGCGTACTATCGTCGAGAAACGGTAGTCCTCAGCGTGCAAAAGCCATGATGCGTCTCATAGCGACAGCCTGCCTGGTGCTGACGGCGTGCGGAACGCTCCCCCCGCCCGTGACGGACAGCCCCGAACGGTTCAAAATCACCGGTTCGACCACGATGAACCGGCTGGTGCAACAGTGGGCGGTCGCGTACATGGGCACTCACTCCGGGGTGTATATCGAAACGGAAAGCGGAAGCAGCCGGTTCGGCATAGAGTCGTTGATCGCGGGGAAGACCGATATCGGCGCGGCCTCGCGGACCATGCTCCCCGATGAAGTCAAGCGGCTGCTGGAAAGACGCGGTTCGCTGGGCATGAGCATTCTGACGGCGCGGGACGCCTTGAGCATCTACGTCCATCGGGACAACCCGGTCCGCGATCTCTCCGTCGAACAGGTGCGGGCCATCTTCTCGGGGAAAGTCGAGAACTGGCGGCAGGTCGGCGGGCGGGAAGCGGCTGTCCTCGTGGTCAACCGGCCTCCGAACTCAGGCACGCGCGTGTATTTCGACCGGAACGTGCTGCAGCAGTCCGTCTTCAGCGCGAAAGCCCGGATCGTGCCCACTTCCAGGGCGGTGGTCGAGACCGTGGCGCGGAATCCGAACGCGATCGGATACGGCGGCATAGGCCTTGAGGATGAGACGGTGCCCTGCAGCATCGACGGCGTGTTGCCAACGGCCGCAACGGTGCGAGACGGGACCTATCCACTGGTCAGGTACCTGTATTTCTACATCGCCCATTCGCCGCGCGGTGCAATCAAGTCTTTCGTAGACTGGATACTCAGTGACGAGGGCCAGGCCGTCGTAGAACGGGCGGGTTATGTTCCACTCTGGGAAACGGGCAGTTAAGGAGCCGCCATGAACGATACCGAACGTTATGAATTCGACCGCCAGGGCTATATCGTGATTGAAAACATGCTGGATTCCCAATCGGTGTCTTCCCTTGCAAAGGCCGTGGACGAACTGGAGGCACACGCTTTGCGGAACCTGGAAGCACCGCCCCGCAAGGTCAGCCCCTGGGGGCCGAACTATCACCGGAACCCCGATCTGGGCTACCATGTCGACGGGTCGAACGCGGAAGGGAGAACGGTCATCATCGAGGACTTCTGGAACGCCGACGAGCGGTTCGACGTGCTGGTGAACGACGCGCGCACCATGGATTACATCGGCGGGATCGTCCAGGGCAGGTCCACGATAAACAACTCGGAGATCCGGATACGGTACCGTGGCAACCAGTCGGGATCTCACGGCGGCATGCGTCCTGAGAATCAGAAATACCGGTACGGTTTCAACGTCAACGGAATCGACTGCATGATGGTGCGCATGATCTACTTCATACACGACGTATCCCGGGACCAGGGCGCATTCTGCGTCGTCCCCGGCACCCATAAGACGAACCTGCCCTGCCCCTATGGCGGCGATCCGGACGAGGAACCCGGCATGGTCGCGCTGGAAGTCGAGGCCGGCGACGCCATACTGTTCACGGAAAACCTGCGTCACGGCGGCGTTACAAACCGGTCCGGCCAGGTCAGGAAGACCATCCACGTGGGATACGGGCCCTACTGGATGCTGTCGCAGAACCAGGCGACCATGGATGAACCGCCCTATGTAACCGAATCCACTTTCGCACGTTGGAACGACGACCAGCGCGCCTTGTTCAAGCCGTGGCACAGGCCGCGCAGTTGATCCGGCGCAAGAAAACACCTCGCAACAGAAAGGAATGACGACATGTCCGTCAGCCGTTCGGTGGAAAGATCGATGGAGATGTATCAACACGCCGGGGAACTGATTCCGGGATGGACGCAACTGATCAGCAGGCGGGCGAGCCAGTTCGCCAACGGCGTCAGCCCCGTATACGCCGAAAGCGCCAAGGGCGCGCGGTTCACCGACGTGGACGGCAACGAGTACCTGGACATGATGAACGCGGTGAGCGCCATCATCCTGGGCCACGCCGATGACGTGGTGGACGGAGCGGTAAAGGAACAGATCGACCGTGGCAGTATCTATACCCTGAACGGCCCGCTGGAGATCGAACTCGCCGAGGAACTCGTAGATACGATCCCGAGCGCCGAGATGGTGCGGTACGCCAAGGCGGGCGGCGAGACCTGTGCCCTGGCCGCCCGGATCGTTCGGGGCACCACGGGCAAGGACATCATCCTGTTCTGCGGCTACCATGGCTGGCACGACTGGTACCAGTCCGCCAACTACCTGGTCGACCCCGAAAGCGGCGAGTATCCCTTCGCCGGCATCGAGCCCATCGGCGTGCCCAGGGTCCTCGCGGGTACGGCCATCCCCTTTACGTACGGCGACCTGGACATGCTGTCGGACCTGCTTAGGCAATACGAGGGGCAGGTCGCGGCGGTCATGATGGAGCCTGCGCGATCCGAGCTGCCGCCTCCAGGCTACCTGGAATCGGTAAAGAGACTCACCCACGAGCACGACGCCCTGCTGGTCTTCGACGAGGTGTCCTGCGGCTGGCGCCTGCGTATCGGAGGGATCCAGGCGCTCACCGGGGTGACGCCCGACCTGACCACCCTGGCCAAGGCCATGTCGAACGGATACGCCATGGGCGCCGTCGTGGGCTCCCGCGAAGCCATGGCGCCCGCCGCTTCGATGTTCGTCTCGAGTTCCTACTGGAGTGACAACGTGGGACTGGCCGCGGCGCTGACCACGATACGCGAGTTGAAACGACGGGATTCAGAACCCTTTTTCGATGCCATGGGCGAACGGGTCAAAGCCACGATGAACGATGCCTTCGCGAGTGCGGGACTGCCCGGAGCCTGCGTGGGCCTTTCCTACAATCCCGCCGTCTCCTTCGATCTGCCCGACCCGGAACTCACCCCCATCGTATCCACGCTCTTCGTCCAGGAGATGTCCCGCCGCGGTATCTTCACCGCCACTTCCTTCCGGGTTACCATGGCGCACACGGAGGAAGACATCCGGCAACTGGGCGAAGCCGCCGCCGAGGTTTTAGGACTCATCAAGTCGGGCCTGGACCGCGGCAACCTGACGGAAATGCTGGAATGCGACCCGAAGAAGGAACCTTTCAGAAGGCTGGTGCGGTGAGATGCCCGAATTCGTTGCATGATCCGTCGGAGTCTGCGAGGGATATCTTCTGTTGAAGTATGATCCAGGCACATTCAAAGGTGATCTCGCAGGCGGACTCACCTCGGCCGTGGTGTCGCTGCCCTTTGCGCTGGCCTTCGGGGTTGCGTCCGGCATGGGGGCGGCCGCGGGCCTGTACGGTGCGATCGCGGTCGGTTTTTTCGCATCCGTGTTCGGCGGTACGAGGACGGTGGTATCCGGTCCCGCGCCTTCCGTAACGATCGCGATGGCGGTCATCGTCACCAGCCAGGTGAGCACGCTGTCCGAAGCGCTGATCGTGGTCGTGCTCGCCGGTGTGTTTCAGGTGCTGCTGGGTCTTTCCAGAATGGGCCGCTACATTGCCTATACGCCCCACGTGGTCGTTTCGGGATTCATGTCCGGCATAGGCATCATCATCGTCCTGATGCAAATCCTTCCCTTTCTCGGAACGCCTGTCGTCCCGGGCGGCGCACTTGCCGCGATCCGATCCCTTCCCGAAGCATTGGACAACATAAATCCCAGCGCCGTAACCATTGCCGCGGTCACGCTTGTCCTGGCGGTCTGCTGGCCTCGCCGACTGGGCCGGTACATGCCCGCGCCGGTGCTGGCTTTGCTGGTCGGCACGGTGTTGGGTGTATTCTGGCTTAGCGACGCACCGGTCATCGGCGAGATACCCCACGGAGTGCCCGCACCACAGTTCCCGTTGCCGTCCTGGTCCTTTTTACTGTATGCCGTACAACCGGCGCTGGTCATCGCCCTGCTGGGTTCCGTGGACAGTCTGCTCGCCTGCCTCATCGCCGATTCGCTCACGGGATCACGCCACAACCCGGACCGGGAACTGGTGGGTCAGGGTATTGGCAACATGGTCGCGGGAATGTTCGGCGGTCTTCCGGGGTCGGGGGCGACCGTCAGTACCGTGGCGAATATCCGATCGGGAGGACAGACACCGGTTTCGGGCGTGTTGCGCGCCATGGTTCTGCTATTGATTCTGCTCGGACTGGGCAGATTCGTCGAACCGGTTCCCCATGCCGTCCTGGCCGGTATCCTCTTGCTGGTCGGATGGAACATCATCGACTGGCGGGTACTCGCCCGAATCCACCGCCTTCAGCGAGAACATTTAGTGGTGATGGCCCTCACGCTGGGCCTCACGGTTTTCCTCGACCTGATCACGGCGGTGGCCATCGGGCTGATTGCCGCGGGGATGGTCCACGCCCGTCAGCTGGAATCCCTGGAACTCGACAGCGTGGTTTCCGTGCCGCTGCTGGATCGCGAGTTTTTCTCCGGGGAAGAGATCCGGACCGCCGCGGAACCCCATGCCGCCCGGGTGGGTCTCGTCTCTCTGAGGGGGAGCTTTACCATCGCTTCATCCAGAAAGCTGGTCGTGGCCATCGGTGAGGACATCAGGGAACACGAGGTCGTGATCTTCGATTTCTCCGATACCCGGTATGTCGACGACAGCGCAGCCCTGGTGATTGAACAACTGTTCGAGGTGGCCGAAGAAGAGGGAACCGGTACGATCGTGTTGGGACTTTCGGGGGAGGCTCTGGAAACGATGAGGTCCTTTGACGTCGTAAGGCGCATCCCGGAATGGCGGCAGGTGGGAAACATGGAGGAAGCCCGGAAAACGGCAGCCGGGCTACTGCGGGACCGGGGAGCTGCCTGAACGGCATCCGGCAGGGAACCCGATGCCTGAATTTCACGGGCGGCGTCAATTAGCAGGAGTCGTCCTTTGCCATCTCCAGAACCCGTTCCGCCGCCTGTTCGCCCGAATGCACGCAATCGGGCAGGCCCACGCCACCATAGGCATTGCCCGCGAGGGCAAGCCCCAGGTGGCGTTCGAGCAACGATTCGACCCGCTCCATGCGCCGGGCATGTCCGACCAGATACTGGGGCATGGCGTCCGGGTACCGGGCAAGCGCGATATGCCGTGGAGCGGCTTCGATACCCATCAGGTCATTCAATTCCTCCCGTACATTCCGGAGCATCTCTTCGTCATCGACGTCGAGCAGATCCTGCTGACGGGCACCGCCAACGAATGCGCGCAGCAGTACAAGGCCCTCCGGCGCCCGGTTCGGAAACTTGATGCTGCTGAAAGTGCAGGCGATGATTTTACGTTCCTCCACATCGGGCACCACGAAGCCGAAGCAGTCCAGGGGATGGGGCACGTCCGAACGGTGGTACACGAGGTTCATGACGGCCGAGGACGTGTGGGGGATGGACGCCAGTTCTCCATAGAGATCCATATCGGTTTCGTGCAGCAGTTCCGCAGCGTTCCGGGCGGGCAGGGCGAGTATGACGCTATCCGCATCGAACCGCCGTCCGTCGCTGCAGGAAAGTCGCCAGAGCCTTCCATCACGGTTCAGGCCCGCCACTTGAGTGCGGGTATGCATGGTGTCCACTGGCAGATGCTGCAACAGAGCCTGCACGATGGTTTCCATGCCCCGGTCGAAGGAGTTCAGTGCTCCGTAGCGGGCGCCGCTGCCGGCGGATGCCCCGTTACCTCCCCCGGCGGCCGTGCGCCGCTGCGCGACCATGGCCTTGATGATGCTGCGGTGACGCCTTTCCATCTCGAGGAACCGCGGGATGGTGGACTTCAGACTGAGGGTGTCCGGATCTCCCGCGTAGATCCCTCCGATGAGGGGCTGTACGACCCGCTCCAGCACCTCGCCTCCGAAGCGTCTGCGTACGAAGGCGCCCAGACTCTCGTCGTCGTTTGCCGGGCCGCGTGGCAGTACCAGGTCCAGGGCGCACCGGACCTTGCCCGTCCACGAAAACAGGGATGTGGTTACCATGGGGCCGAGGCGGGTGGGCGCCATCATCAGGAACCCGTCGGGCAGTGGATGGAGTCTGCCGCGATGGACCACGTGGGCTCCGCGATGGGTACTCGCGGTGGGGATGATCCGGTCCGCCACGCCCAGGCGTCCGGCGAGATCCGATAGCCAGGGCTTGGACGCAAGAAAGGAATCCGGACCCAGTTCGATCAGGCAGCCGTCGCGTTCGATCGTACGAATCGTTCCGCCGAATCGATCCGAACCCTCAAGCAGCGTCAATTCCAGGCCGGGGCGTTTCGATTCGGCCAGCCGGTGGGCCGCGCTCAACCCCGCTATGCCCCCGCCGACCACGACGACCTTCATCGAACGCTTCCCAGTTCGTGCACGGCGTCCACCAGGGCGATGACGTGGTCTTCGGGCGTCCCGGGCAGTATGCCGTGACCGAGGTTGAAGATGTGTCCGGAACGCCCCGCGGCCTTGTGCAGGACGGCCGCCGCGCGCTCGCGGATCACATCAGGCGAGGCGAAAAGAATCAGCGGGTCGAGGTTCCCCTGCACGGCCACGTCGTATTCCAGGCCCTGCCACGCGTCGGCCAGGTCCACGCGCCAGTCCAGCCCGATGACGTCCCCGCCCGCTTCTCGCATCAGTTCGAGCAGGGAACCGGTGCCTACCCCGAAATGGATCGATGGGACGCCGGGGCTCAGATGCGAAAAGACGTACCCCGTGTGGGGCAGGACATAAGTCCGGTAATCGTCGGGCGACAGGCAGCCGACCCAGCTGTCGAACAGCTGCACGGCATGGACGCCTGCCTCGATCTGTTCGTTGAGGTAGGCCGTAACGGCCCGGGCCAGCTTCTCCATGAAGGCGTGCCAGGCGCCCGGGTCGGAATACATGAACGTCTTCAGATGCCTGAAGTCCCGGGAACTCTGTCCCTCGATGGCATAGGCGGCCAGGGTGAAGGGGGCGCCGGAAAAGCCGATGAGGGGTATATGGGGCGGCAGCGCGGGCAGCGCCATGCGGATGGCCTCGTAGACAAAGTGCTGGGACTCCGGGCCTGCTTCTTCGAGTTGATCCACGGCTCCGCACGAGCGAATCGGATTGCCGATGACCGGTCCCTGGCCGGCGACGTATTCCAGGTGAAGTCCCATCGGTTGCAGCAAGGGCAGGATGTCCGCGAAGAGTATGGCGGCGTCCACGCCGAGGCGTTCCACGGCCATCAGGGTGATTTCGGCGGTGAGTTCGGGCGTCTTGCACATGTCCAGGAAATCCATATCGGATTTGAGCTCCCGGTAGGTCCGCTGGTACCGGCCGGCCTGGCGCAAAAGCCATATGGGCGTATGCTCCGTCGGTTCACGGCGGCAGGCCCTGAGAAAGGCAGACTCGCCCCGTGTTCCGTATGGATCGCTCTCGAAATGCCACCGCATGTCGATACGCTGCCAGTAGGAAGTGTCCACGCCGCCGTCCACGGCGGTGCGTTTCTTGTTGACCAGGTAGCCGGCCAGCCGCGCCATGTCCGCCACGAGCGCTTCCCCACCGATCCCGTCGGGCTCGAAGTCGACCGAGAGACGATGCTTTCTCCAGGTGTCCGTGCAAGCGGGGCCGGCGGAGCCGACGGCCACCTGCCTGACGGTATCCAGCAGGGCCTCCAGACGGCCTGTTGCGGTCGCGCGCTCGAAAAGCGCCCGGATATGCCCCGGTTCCGTCAGTAACAACACGGCGATGTCTTCCCTGGCCAGGCGGTCAAGAAAGGCATCCACGCCTTCCGTGTCGTCAGCCCCGGCGACGACGGGTATTCCGCCCCGCGCGGCAATGGCGTTCCCCAGCGATTCATCGAGCGTTGCAACCTGCAGACCGTTGTAATCCATAACCATCCTTTCCCGGTTGTCCTGTTCTATCATACAGCCGATGTAAACGGGGAGCAATACATATAGTATCAGGTGGCGGCCGATCCGGCGGCGCGGCTATTCAAGGGTTGCGGGTTCATCGGCAAAGCGATAAATTGCGCGGAACGGCAGGCAGTGAGGCCGCGGGAGAGGCAAGGCACACGTATTCAAGGAGCTTACATGTCCGAATCATATCGAGTCGGCATAATAGGTTGTGGAGGCATGGGCGGTTCACACGCGCGGCACTGGACGCAGAAACCTCAGACCGACGTGGTCGCGGTCGCCGACGTCAACGAGCGAAACGCCCGCAAACTGGCCGACGAATTCGATGCGAAACCCTATTCGGACTACGAGAGCATGTTGTCGGAAGAGGGCTGTGACATCGTCAGCATCACCACCTGGCAGAACGTCCGCGCGGAAATCACCGTGAAAGCCGCGGAAGCAGGCGCAAAGGGCATCCTGGGCGAAAAGCCGATGGCCTCCAGCCTCGGCGAAGCCGACCGCATGCTGGAATCCTGCGCACAGCACGGCGTCAAGCTCGCCATCGGCCACCAGCGCCGGTTCACCCCGCAGAACGTGGAGGCTCGCCGCCTCGTGACGGACGGCGCGATCGGAACGCCTACGGCCATGCTGCGCAGGGACGCCCACGGCCTGCTCAACCGGGGGACCCACGAGCTCGACGAAATGATGTACGTGCTGGGCGATCCCAGGCCGGTCTGGGTGATCGGCCAGGTGACGCGCAAGACGGACCGCTGGGAACGCCGGGTGAGGTGCGAGGACCGGTGCGCCGCCATCATCGCCTTCGAAGGCGGGATCAGGGGAACCTACGAGAGCGACCTGCCCGAACCCGGACTGCAGGGCGACGTCATATACGGGACGGAGGGCATCTTAAAGCGCGGCCCCGAAGGTACCCTGGTCTTGCTGAACAGCCATTCCAGCGCATGGCAGACCATCACGCCGCCGCCGGTGGAGGTCGACCAGTACGACGAGTTCATATCCTGGCTGGACGGCCGCATCGAAGGACATCGCAGCGGGGGTGAAACAGCTCGCCTGACCATGGAACTCATGATGGCGATCTATGAATCGGCACGTATCCGCGACGCAGTCGAGCTGCCGCTGCAGACGGGAGACAATCCGCTGGACCTGATGGTGGAGGAGGGAGCGCTTCCCGTGGAGATACACGGCCGCTATGACATACGCGCGCCGTTTCCCGAACAAACGAACTGATCGATGCTTTACCTGGTAGCCACGCCGATCGGCCATCTGGACGACATCACCCTCAGGGCGCTGGAGATCCTGCGCAACGTGGATATCGTACTCAGCGAAGATACGCGCCGGACCGGCCGCCTGCTCAAGCACTACGGGATCAGCGCCCGGCAGATGTCCTATCACGAACACAACGAACAACGGGCCGTACCCAGGGCCCTGTCGGCGCTGGAAGGGGGCCGGGATCTCGCCCTGGTCACGGATGCGGGAACACCCGGAATCGCCGACCCCGGCTATCGCCTCGTCCAGGCGGCGATCCAAGCCGAGTTGCCCGTAAGCATGGCCCCGGGGCCGAGTGCGTTGATCATGGCGCTTGTCCTTTCGGGTCTGCCGGTCCACCGCTTTACTTTCTGCGGATTCCCGCCCCGCAAACCCGCGGCCCGGCGCCGCTATCTCGAAGCGGACGCGGCGCGGGAAGATACCCTCATCTATTTCGAGAGCCCCCACAGGATACACGCGCTCATCGCATCCGCGCTGGAAGCGTTCGGAGACCGCAGGGCGGCCCTGGTAAACGACCTGACCAAGCTCCACGAGAAAATCGACCGCAATTCGCTGTCCATGCTGCTCGAGGAGACCCGGGACCGCCGCCTTCGAGGAGAGTTCATTCTGCTGGTGGAAGGGCTGTCCGGCTAGTCCGGCCGGTCCCCGATCTCGCCCGGTCTCGCCCGGGTCCGGTCCAGTCTGGCACGGTCCTCCGCTGCCATGCTTCCGGGCATGGTCTACTCTGAAGCCCGCTCGTCCTTCAGCCGCTTCAACGCCTCCTCGTAATCCGACCTGTTGTTAATATTGAAGAACATGCCGGCGTCATGAAATCCACCTTCTCCCGGCGCAAGGCGCAGTACGCGGACCTCGTCGAAGAACCCGGTTATCTTGTACTTCCCCGCCTGGATCCGGCGCCTGATCGCCGGGACGCAGGTCTCCCGGTAAATCGCGCATAGCGGTTCCTCCCGGCCGTCGTTCATGGGGACGACCGCGTCGTAACCGGACGACCGCTCGACCATGTATTCCAGGAATCCAGTCCGGATGAAGGGCATATCGCAGGCCACGCACAGGCACAGCGGGGTATTCGCCGCATTCAGTGCGGTGTAGATGCCGCCGATGGGACCGCAGCGGGGGACCAGGTCTCTCCGGCTATCCAGCTCCAGGAAGGCAAAATCATCCGGGGTATTGGTGATCAGCATCATCCGTTCCGTCACCGAGCCGACGGTATTGCAAAGCCGCTGGATCAACCGCTCCCCTTCAAACCGGCTGAGGGCCTTGTTTGATCCGAAGCGGCTGCTCATCCCCCCTGCCAGGATGACGCCGGTTACTTCTTCGCCACCTGCCATTTTCGGTCTTCTCCTCCAAAGTATTTCGACAACAGGCACCAGTGGATTTATCCTTCGAATCAGACGATTTAAGGTGCGATTCGTCTGCTTGACACCCCCGTCGGGCCGCCGTATATTCAAGGGTATCGGGACGATGGCGCCGCACATCCCGTTTCCCCGGAATCGAACCCCCTGAACGGTGCCGGCCGTTTTCGAAAGAGTAAACAAATATGTGGTTCTGGTCTCATAAGCTCAAGCTCCTCCTGGCGCAGAAGGACTACGAGACCATCGTGCGCCTGTGCTTTGAACGCCTGGAGCGGAATCAGACGGACTACTGGACCCTGCGGGGCCTCGGACTGGGGCTCATGTATACCGGCCGCACGAGCGAAGCCTTCGAGTGGCTCAGCAAGTGTGCCAGGGCGTACCCGCGAAAGGTCGCGGTACAGTACGACATCGGCCTGATCTACATGAAACAGGAATGCTACAGCGAAGCCCGCGGGTACATGCTGAACGCCCTCGAGGGCGGGTACCGCACCGACGCGCTCTTTCAGGATCTCGGCCGGATCTACTGTTATCTCGGTGAATTCGAAAAGGCGACCAACTGCTTCCGGGAAGTCCTCCGCCGTTCGCCCCGGAACGGCACCGCCTACAAGCTCCTGGGCATGGTCTACAAGCGGCGGACGATGTATGATGAAGCCGTCGCCGCCTACCGGGAAGCCTTACGATGGGACGGCGATGCCTCAGAGGTCCACATGAGTCTCGCGGAAATCTTCGTCCGGCAGGAGAAATGGGCCCTCGCGATAGGGGAGTATCAGAAGGCTCTCGAACTCGACCCCACCAATTTCGCGGCCCATTACGCGCTGGGTTCCATCTTCGAGATCATGGGCGAAAACGCAAGGGCGATCGACGAACTGCTCAAGGCGCATCGAATAGACGCGGACGACGAAAGAATCCACAAGAAACTGGAACGGCTCCTGATCAGCTGATCCCCGCATTACGAAGGCTATGGCCCCGTAAACGAGATCGGCACCGGCATGCAGGTCAGCATGAAGACGAGAATCGCGAGCCAGCCCAGCCACTTGCTGTGCCTGGGAAGCGTTGCGGCATCGTCGACCGGCGCGGGATGCCTGAATCCGCTGAACCTGCCCATCAGAAGCAGCAGCGCCCCGAACACCCACCATCCGGGCGAGTACAGGCCCAGCACCGCCAGCGCCAGAAAACTCGCCAGCATCAGGTTCCGCTGAAGGCGTCTACCCCGCGCAGCACCCCCTGTGAACGCATAGAGAATATGGCCGCCGTCCAGTTGTCCCACCGGCAGCAGGTTGAGCATGGTGACCAGGCAGCCGAACCAGGCAGCCAACCCCACGGTATCCAGGTAAATAGTGTAATTCTCGGGCAGGGGGCCGTGTATCAGGTAGGCGAGAAACTGGAATATCAGCGGCTCTCCGAGGTACAGTCCGCCGTCCGCCGGCATGACATCCACACGGGCTCCGACGAGACTGTAGGCCATGATCGGGACGGCCACGACGAAACCCGCGATGGGACCGGCCGCACCGATGTCCATGAGGGCCTGCCTGTGCGGGTAGGGCGCCTTCGTGACGATGACGGCGCCGAACGTGCCCGGATTCGGAGTGATGAAGAAAAAGGGCGAGGGAATGAAGTGGGGGAGGGAGGTGCCTACGCCGTACCACCTGGCATAGAGATAGTGACCCATCTCGTGGGCCATGAGGATGCCGAGTACGGAGAGGGAAAAGGGCAGTCCGTCCAGAAGAAGCGACGGAAAGCTAAATAGACTGAACAGCACCACCAGCGGCGGGATCCTGGGGTGCTCCATTATCGTCCCGGAAACGACGGTCGTCAGCACGGTACAGGCGAACAGGATGGCGGGGCGGCGCCACTGCGTGCGCTGACGAGCCGCTTGGTCAGTCTTGTCCGCCTGGTCCGCCCGGCCCGATTCATTGGTCTCCATCGGACCGGGGTGCGTGTCCTTCGAGGGAAGCGGCGCCGGTTCCGGGTCAGATCCGTGTTGCATATTTCCCATCGATCGCGTTTCCGCCTTCCCGTGACAGCGGGATCTCCCCTACTGGCTGGAGGAGTCTTCCGGCTGGGATGCCTGTCCGGACTCTCCGGACTGGAAGAGAAACCGCTTGATCTTGCGCGTGGATGTCTTGGAGAATTCCTCCCTGCGTATTTCCACTTCCCTGACGCGCTTGTAGTCCGCCAGGTTCCTGCAGCGTTCCCGAACCTCCTGGTTTATGAGCGTGGCAAGGGCGTCGCCGTCGACCGGCGTGCCCTCCTCTTCCAGGTATTCGAAATCCGGGACGACGACCGCCCTTACGTATTCTTCGCCTGATTCTGCGTCCTCGGCACCGAAGACGAGCACTTCGCCTATGTAGGGACTGAGGACCAGTTCGCCCTCGATTTCCTCGGGATAGATATTCTTGCCCGCCCGGGTCACGATCACGTTCTTGAGGCGTCCCGCTATGTGCAAGTGTCCCTCGTCGTCGATCCATCCCGAATCGCCCGTATACAGCGCGCCGTCCTTGAGCACTTCCGCCGTGGCTTCAGG
>JAJECR010000250.1 GCA_022821935.1 Candidatus Latescibacterota bacterium | reverse complement strand
CACCGACGGATATCACGTCGACGCCGGTTCTCGCGATCGCCTCGAGCTGTTCAAGCGTGATCGCTCCCGACGCTTCGATCACGATGGACCGATCCGCCGCGGTCAACGCGCGGATCCGGCCGATCGCCGTCCGCATTTCCGCTTCGCTCATGTTGTCCAGCATAATCCAGTCCGCCCCGCTGCGTACGGCCTCTTCGACCTGGTCCAGGTCACTCGTCTCCACCTCGATGTCGTACTGCCTGCCCGATCGCTTCATGTTCGACCTGCACCTGCGGACCGCGGCGGCGATGCCACCCGCGGCGGCGATGTGGTTGTCCTTGATCAGCACCATGTCAAAGAGACCGTGGCGGTGATTGTCTCCGCCGCCATGCAATACGGCCCTTTTCTCCAGATCGCGGAGGCCGGGCGTGGTCTTGCGGGTATCCACGATGCGTGCCCCGGTGTTCCGCACGGCGTCGACGTATTGCCCGGTCAAGGAGGCGATGCCGGAAAGGTGACGCATGAAGTTGAGCGCCGTTCGTTCGCCGGTGAGCAACGACCGCGCGGCGCCCCGCACCTCGGCGATGGGCTGGCCGGGTTCCACCCGGTCGCCATCGGTCAGCAGGGCCCGGAACTCCACGCCGGGGTCCACCTCCCGGAACGTGAGACATGCCGGGAACAGGCCGGACAGGATGCCGGGCTGCCCGGCCTCGAACCGGGCGCAGGCTACTGCACCGGTCGCCAGCGTCCACTCGGTAGTGACGTCGCCGTCTCCCACGTCCTCCCGCAGGGCGCGGGTCACGATTTCCTCAAGCGGCGCCGGGTCGAATTTCGTGTCCACGGACTCCTGCTTTCTAGGGTGAAACCTGCCCCTCGCCCGTACGCAGGAACGCACCGGGCAGATGGTCAATGACGTCACCGGCCACCAGGCTGTGCGGCCCCATGGCTTCCGCGCCGAGATCGCCGGCCAGGCCGTGGAGGTATACCCCCAGGCGGGCCGCGTCCCATGCGCCGCAGCCCTGCCCGAGCAGGGCCGCGATAAGGCCGGTCAGCACGTCGCCCGATCCGGCGGTGGCCATACCCGGGTTCCCCGTGGGATTCACCGAGACCTGTCCACCGGGGGAAGCCACCAGCGAGGCGGCGCCTTTGAGCACGAGCGTGACCTGCAGGGAGCCGGCGGCCTTTCTTGCGGCCGCGACCCGGTCCGCTTCGATGTCGTCAACGGCCATGCCGGTCAGCCTGGACAGCTCGAACACGTGGGGCGTCATAATGACTTCCGGTGCCGTGCCGGACAGGCCGCCCGGGTGGCCTGCGAAGGCGTTCACGCCGTCGGCGTCGATGACGACAGGTCGCTCGCTGTTCGATACGACGCGGCGGACCAGCGCGGAGGTTTCATCGTGACGCGTCAGACCCGGGCCGATGGCCAGCACGTCGGACCAGGAAAGCAGCGCATCGATGTCGGACTCAGCCGCGAGAGAAAGCGATCCTTCGGCGGTTTCGGGCAGGCCGCGAAGCATCACTTCCGTGTGCCTGGCTGTCAGGGCATCCATCAGGCCCGCGGGCGCTCCGAGCATGACCATGCCCGCGCCGCCGCGCAGGGCCGCCCGGGAAGCCAGCGTAGCCGCTCCCGCCATGCCGGCCGATCCGGCGACGATGACCACCCTTCCGCGGCTTCCCTTGTGGTCGTCGGGCCGGTGAACCGGGATCAGGCCGGCCATCTCGCTTCGCCCGGGCATGAAGAGGTACAACCCCTCCTCTTCTATGGCACGATCGGGAAAGCCGATGTCCGCGACTTCCAGATCGCCGCACCAGGAACGGCCGGGGAAGGTGGCGTGGTCGACCTTCATCAAACCGATCGCGAGGGTGTGGTCGGCGCGCACGCAGGTCCATTCACTGCTGGCGCGGGACTGCGGATATCCACATCCGGGCGCCAGGCCCGAGGGGGTATCCACGGAAAGCACAGGAGAGGAACTGAGGTTGATTTCGGAGATGGCGGCGCCGTATGGATCGCGCGGTGGCCCCTTCAACCCGGTGCCGAGGAGCGCATCGATGATCAGCGCCGGGGACCGGTCGGGCATTTCGAGCGGACCGTCAGCCCGGAAGTCCGGAACCAGGCCGGCTTCTTCGAGCCGTTCAAGGTGCTTCGCAGCGTCGACTGGCAGGGCCCACCTGGCGGCGAGCACGTGGCAGGTGACCGAAGCGCCCCACAGGTGGAGATACCGGGCGGCCACGAATCCGTCCCCCCCGTTGTTCCCCTTACCGCACGCCACGGCGACCGTCTTGCCGGCCACGCCGTCCAGCAGCCGCTTCGCGGTCTCCGCCACCCGGCAGCCCGCCCGCTCCATGAGTTCATAGCCGGACAGGCCGTAGTCTTCGATGGTACGGCGGTCGATCGACCGCATCTGCTGGTTGGTGCAGAGTCTCATGCTTGAAATCCACGGTCCAGGCCGTATTATGGGCTGCCCACGCCGGTTACGTCATCGTTATAGAGCAGCTTCCGGGCTTCTTCCCTCGTCCGAATATCGTGCAATACCTGAATGTTTTCAAGCCTATCCAGCATGCGGCCGATCTCCGGACCCGCCGGGATATCCAGGTCGTCCATGATGTCCGCGCCGTCCAGCAGCAGGCCCCTTGACCGGACCGTTCGGTGCCGGCCGTACAACTGGACCAGCCGATCCACGACTTCGCCGACACTTCCCGCCGCCGCGGAATCCGCGTCCTTTCCATGGGCCAGTGCCAGCAGGGCGGCGCCGGGCGTTGCGTCCTTCGTCCCGCGGATGATCCGGCAAAGCTTTTCGTCGTCCGTCTGCCGGGACGCGGCCTCTTCGAGCACCCTCTTCGCTCCGAAGACCAGTTGGTGCAGCGCCCGCCTCTCCCGTTTGCTGAGTTTCAGCCGGTCGGCTATACTTTCGACGGATTCGAGCGCAGGATCAACGCTGTTTTGCGGGATGAAATGCAGCACGAGGGAAGCGAATCGAAGGATCCAGTCGCCGGACCGGTCTGCGGCCAGCCTGATGCCGTGTCCGGAAAGATGGGCGTAAAGCCCGTGATCCTCCAGGAAAACGTCCCTGGCCATGAGCCGGTCCATCCGTTCGAGACGCCGGATCAGCCCGGCCGAAGCCGGCCCCGTCCAGCCGGGGAAGAGGACTCCGAACACCCCGGCGTCCACCATGGCGGATACCCGGTCCGCCGTGCTGCGCGTGTCCAGGATCAAGGCCAGTTCATACAGGAGGCGTTCGCCCGAAACGTCGCGCAGGCCATCGGAGGTTACCGCGATCCATGAAGCCGTCTCCGGCGCGAAGTCCAGGCCGAACTGGCTGGCGAGCCGGTATGCCCGCAGAATGCGGAGCGGGTCGTCGCGAAAGGACTGCAGGGAGAGCGCTTTCAATCTGCCCGCCGCGAGGTCCCTCGCGCCGTTCAGCGGGTCGATGATCGACGGCCTGCCTTCCAGGAAGTCAGCCAGGCGGACGGCCATGGCATTGACGGTAAAATCACGTTTGTTCAAGTCTTCCCGGAGTGTATCGCCTTTGAATGACGAGATATCAATCGTATACCGGGGCCGCAGCACGATGCGCCCCGTCCTGTCCGTGTCATCCAGCGGTACGAAGGGTCGCCGCAGGTGGTCCGCCAGCATCCGCCCCAGCCTCAGTCCGTCCTCGGCGAGCGTCAGGTCCATGTCGCGGACCCTGCGGCCCAGGATGGCGTCCCGCACCGCTCCACCCACGACGTAGATTTCCTGATCCACCTCCCTGCACAGATTCTTCAATTCGGCGGACAGTCCTGGATGGACCTTGAAGAGGGACTGGATACGTTCGGCAAGGGCAAGCATCGAAATTCGAAGGATGTGCGGTCGTGTTTTGAGAGCGGAGGACGACGAAGCACGAGGATGACCGGCGAAGTCTCGGCCGGGAAACCTGTTTGGCCATCGGGCCGGATTCCACGGCAAATTAGGCCGCTTGCCCATCTGTGTCAAGGGGATTTGTGGGTTGACATACAGGCGTGTTTCGGTCCATCTTTAACGCAGGCCGCGCGGGTTGGAAGCGCGCGGATTGACCAGGTTCCGGAGGATGATACCCCAGATGCAGCTTTATCCTGCTATCGACATACGGCAGGGCCGATGCGTCCGGCTTCTCAAGGGCAGGAAGGACCGCGAGACGGTGTATAGCCGGTCCCCGGAGGAAATCGCGCTGAAGTGGAAGGAGCAGGGGGCCACCTACCTGCACGTGGTCGACCTGGACGGCGCCTTCACCGGCGCGGCGGGCAACCAGTCGAGTGTCGTCCGCATGCTCGAACAAGTCGAAATCCCGATACAGCTCGGGGGAGGCATTCGAACGCCTGAAGCGGTGGAGAAGTGGCTGGCCCTGGGGGTGCGCCGCGTCATCCTGGGCACGGCGGCCGTGGAGCATCCCGAACTGGTGGGATGGGCGGTGGACCGCTGGGGGCCGGAGCGCATCGTCGTCGGAATCGACGCGAAGGCGGGAAGGGTCGCGGTAAATGGATGGACGTCGGGCACATCGTGTACCGCTCTCGAACTGGCGCGGGCCATGAAGGAAGCCGGGGTCCGCAGGATCATCTACACTGAAATCGACCGGGACGGCACAATGAACGGCCTGGATACCGGGGCGACTGCGCGTCTTGCCAGGGAAAGCGGTTTGCGGGTGATCGCGTCGGGAGGCGTGGCCTCGTTGCATGATCTGGAACAGGCCTTCAGGTCCGTTGAGGACGGCCTGGAGGGCGTGGTGCTGGGGAAGTCTCTTTACGAAGGTACGATCGACCTGTCGGAAGCCGTGAGGAAATACCAGCCGCCCCACGGGGACTAGGCCTTGGAGTGTGAACCATGCGGGAAAGCACCGTCGAAGTCCTGATGATCGAAGACAACCCCGTGCACGTGCAGGCGATCCGTCATTTCATGGATTCCAGCCGGTTGAAGACCCGGCTTCACGAGGCGGGCACGCTCCGGGAAGGTCTGGACATGATCGCCAGGGGAACTTTCGACGTGGTGCTGCTCGACCTGGTCCTGCCTGACAGCGCCGACCTCGACACCCTCCACAGCGTCCGGGCGGCCGTGCCGGACATGCCGGTCATCATCCTGACCGGACTGGACGACGTGTCCCTCGCGGCCACAGCCGTGGAAGCGGGTGCCCAGGACTACATCGTTAAGACCCAGGCCAACTCTACCCTGCTCTCCCGGTCCATCCATTATGCCATCGAGCGTGTACGCGCGCGCAGCGGCGAATGGGATTCGGCCATGTTCAAACTGGCCCAGCAACAGTTCCTGAAGGCGGCGCAGATCATGGGGCTCGACGAAAACATCCGGGAGCGGTTGCTCTTCCCCCAGCGGACCCATATCGTGACGCTTCCCTTCCGTCGGGACGAATACCACCTTGTGGAAAACGTCTTCGGATACCGTGTGCAGCACCTGCTCACCATGGGCCCGACCAAGGGGGGCATCCGCTATCACGAGGACGTGAACCTGGGGGAGGTCTCCGCCCTGGCCATGTGGATGACCTGGAAGTGCGCGCTGATCAACCTGCCCTTCGGCGGCGCGAAGGGCGGCGTCCGGATCGATCCGACCGGCCTTTCCCGCCGCGAACTGCAGCGCCTCACCCGGCGATTCACGTCGGAGATCATCGACATCATCGGACCGGACAAGGACATCCCGGCCCCCGACATGGGCACGGACGAGCAGGTCATGGCCTGGATCATGGACACCTACAGCCAGCAGGCGGGATACACGGTACCGGGCGTGGTCACCGGTAAGCCGGTCGTGCTTGGCGGGTCCCTGGGACGCCGCGAGGCCACCGGCCGGGGCCTGGTCTACCTGATCGAGGCGGCCGCGAAGCACATGCGCATGTCGCTTGACGGCGCCACGGCCGTGGTCCAGGGCTTCGGAAACGTGGGCAGCAATACGGCGCGATTTCTGGAAGCGGACGGGGTCAGGGTGATCGCGGTCAGCGACGTCACCACAGGCATCTATAATGCCAACGGACTTTCGCTGGAAGACGTCTTCAGGTACTGCGAGGAAAACCGCTTCCTCAAAGGATATCCCGAGGCCGACGAGGTTACCAACGAGGAGCTGCTCGAGCTGTCATGCGACATTCTCGCCCCGGCCGCGCTGCAGAACCAGGTAACCGGCGACAACGCGGACCGGTTGAAGTGCAGGCTTCTGGCGGAGGGGGCCAACGGTCCGACAACGCTCGAGGCGGACGAGATCCTCGGGGAAAAGGACGTATTCATCCTGCCGGACGTGCTGGGAAACGCGGGGGGCGTAACCGTCTCGTACTTCGAGTGGGTGCAGGATTCCCAGAATTACATGTGGACGCTCGAAGAAATCAACAGCCGGCTGCACAACATCCTCATCGACGCCTTCGGACGGACCGTCCACCGTGCTGCTGAAGACAAGATCGACATGCGCACTTCGGCGTTGATAGAGGGGATCAACCGGGTGACCCAGGCGAAACTGCTTCGGGGGATTTTCCCCTGAAAGCCGCTGGACCGATGGTTCGCATGGTCCGCACGGCCTGCGTTCGCCGGGAGGTTGGCCATGGCTTCGACGGAAATTGACGGGGCTGCGACCGAAATCAATGGAACTTCGACGGAAATCGATGGGGCATGGGTGCGGTTGCTGCAGAGGGCGGCTTACCTTTGCAGCGGGATTGTCGTCGCGTGTTCCGTACTCGTACTCCTCGGCTGGCAGTTCGATCTAGCCGATCTGCGGGGTCTGATCAACCCCGGCCGGGTTCCCATGAATCCGCTCACGGCCGCGGCCTTTCTGCTGGCCGGCGGTACGCTTTGCGCCTTGCTGCCGAGAAATGCTTCCGCGTATCGCAGGTGGGCGGGTTTCGCCGGCGCGGGCGTGCTCATGGCGCTGGGGGCCGCCAAGCTCCTTGACGTTGACCTGGGCGGACAGGGAATTGACCAGTGGCTGTTCGCGGATTCCCTGAGCGGCAATCGCATGGCCCCGCACACTGCCTTCACCTTCATGCTCGTGGGCCTGGCTCTCCTGCTGCTGGACCTGCGCGGTCCGAGACACTGGCTGTCACACGTCTGCGTCATGAACGCCGGGATTATTGCCCTGCTCTCCCTCGCCGGAGCGATATACAGTACCCTGGTGCTGTACAGGGTTTCCGGCGTGATCCCCATCACGCTCAACACCGCACTGGGTTTCGGCGTCCTCTGCATCGGCATTTTCTGCGCGCGGCCCCGCCGCGAACCGGCCGCCACGCTGGTCAGCGCCACGGCCGGCGGCCTCATGGCCCGCCGCCTTCTGCCCGCCGCCTTTCTCATCCCCATCGTCCTCGGCTGGGTGCAGTTCCAGGGAGAAAGAGCGGGATACTACGGGGTGGAGTTCGGCCATTCGCTATTCGTGGTCTGCAACGTGATCGCCTTCAATATCCTGATCTGGTGGAATGCCCGTTCGATCGGGCAGATCGACGCG
>JAJECR010000064.1 GCA_022821935.1 Candidatus Latescibacterota bacterium | reverse complement strand
AGCGCTTTCGGCTCCACAAAGTCTTCTAGCACGCAGATGGATTTCTCCTCGAGCTCGGAACGGCAGGATGCGAGAAAATCCCGGCCGGCAGGGCTGTCGAGAGTTCCCAGCGGGTAAAGTCCGGTGTCTACCAGGGTGTCCGGACCTGCGGGTGTCATGGTCCTGATCCTCTCACGGTCGCAGGCTCGACCCGGACGGCCTGCCAGGATCCGGGCTCATCCTTTTCGGATCTCCCAGAGTTCCACCACCATGTCGGAAGGATAGCCGATGGGGTCGAAGTCGTCCGTCTCCCGGGCGTCGTATCCGACCTCGCCGAACAGGTTCTCGATGGTCCGGGACGAGTGATGCTGCGCCTCGCCGATCGTGTGGTAGAGATAAACCGCCGAGGGAAGTATGACGGGGTAGCCCATCTCGTACAGGGCATAGGCCGGTCGACCATTCTGCAGATTCCGTACAACGTCATCGGGGTGCTGTGTGATTCGCATGCCCCCATGCTCGATGTCGACGTCGAAACGAAAGGCGAAGTGGCTGCGAAGATATCCCTGGTCGTGCAGGAAACGGCCGACGCGGCCGATCCCTGCGGACAACTGTCTCATCTGGTCCGGACCAGCCAGGCCCTGGGGGAGGTCCAGGTCGAGATGATCCCGCAGCCGATCAAAGAACCGTTTCCCCACACGGACGGTAAAAAGGCGGCGTTCACGCTCCAGCGCGTAGTCGTAGAGATCGATGTGACGTTCGATGCGCTCGAAGGCTGACCTGTAGAAGGCGTAGGAAAGGGCGTCGAACTCTCCGGATAGCAGGGACTGAGTCGATTGCATGGACGGCGCGGAATGCATGGACGGCGCGGAATGCCGCGCGCTGTAGCCGTCGAGATCGACGAAGCATTCAAGCGGTCCGCTTGGTCCGCCTGGTCCGCCTGGTCCACCTTGTCCACCTTGTTCACTCCCGGCCGGCCTGTGGTACACCGTCTCGATGTACATTTCGACGTATTCCCGCACGTCATCCAATGCGCCGTTGTTCCGCTTGAGCTCCCGCCATTCGGTGACGATGGCATCGGACATGAACGCGGTGAATTCGCTGCCGACCGGCCACCACGCGGCGTATTCGGGAAACGGACGTTCCTGTACGACCAGCTCAAGGGGCTTTGCAGGCATATTGTTCAACTTTGCTGCCGTTTGCGGTTTGGCGAGTCGGCTGTCGGTTCACCGCGATTTATTCAGAAAGGTCTCCACCTGGGGAAGCAGCATGGGATCCGTGGAGAGGCGAATGTACTCACGCAACGAGTCCCGGGCTCTTTCTGTGTCGCCAAGCCGGTAGTACGCGATACCCAGGCGAAAATGACCGGCGGGAAGGTCCGGGGCGAGGCGGACGACTTCGGTGTAGCTTCGAATGGCCTGATGATAACGGTACAGGAGATCATTGACAAGACCGATATTGAAATGCGCGGTGGTAAAACCCGGCCGCAGCGCGCTGGCCCGTTCAAGGGCGTTCAGAACCTTGTCCGCGGCCCCGGTACGGGTCCGCATGGCCGCCAGGGCCTCCCGCGCCTCCGTTCCATCCGGCTCGCCCGCCAGGCGGGCCGCTTCTTCCCACGATTTCATTGCCGAATCATAGTCGCCGCCGGATACTTGCGCGATGGCCAGGATGGCGTGGGGCAAGGGATCTGCCGTTTCCGGATCCAGGAGTTGTTCGACGACCGATTCCGCCGCGTTCCACTTTCCCCGGGACAGCAGAACGGCACCCTGGGCCAGCAGCGCCGCGCGCCATCCCGGCCGCGCGGCGAGGGCGTCTTCGAAGTGGGCAAGCGCCGCGTCGAGATCGTGAGTGAAGGCGGCATCGACCCCTTTCCGGTATGCGGATCTGGCTTCGCCACCCACGGCGGACGAACGGGCGGGTACGCGCCGAAGCGGCAGCCAGTCCAGGACCACCCGGGCCGTGGGATCATGTCCCGCCCACCGGGCGGCGATACCGCGCCAGGTATCGATTACGTCGTCCAGTACGGCGTCCCTGCCATAGGAAAGGGCCAGGTTGTTGTAGGCCTCCGCGAAATCGTCTCGAAGCGCAATGGCTTTTTGGAACTGCTCCCTGGCGTCTTCCGGTCTTCCCTGCCCGAGGTACGCCATGCCAAGATTATTGTGCACCTCGGCGATGCCCGCCTCGGCCCGGATGACTTTCATGTATTCGTCAATCGCGTCATCCAGCCGGCCCGCCTCCGCATAAAGCAGCCCGAGGTTGGTGCGGGCGTCGTAGAAACGGTCGTTCAACGAAAGCGCCCCGCGATATGCCTCCATGGCGTCTTCGGGCCGGTTCATGTTGGCGTACATCGTGCCCAGGTTATTGTAGGCTTCGACGAACTCCGGGTCGATCTCTATCGCGCTTTCGTAGGCATCGGCCGCCGCCGCGGGTCGATCCTGCCGCGCATGGATGTTGCCGATGTACAGATGGGCCTCCGCCAGCCCGGGATCTTCCTCCAGCGCCTGTTCAAAGGCCTGCATCGCCGCGGTTTCCGCCCCTTGCTCGTAATAGGTCAGCCCCATCATGTAGACGTAGGGGGGCGGACGGCCTCCCCGCCTGCCGGCAGGAGGCGGTCCGCCCGGCCCGCCCATTCTCCCGAGCCTGGCCCGGTAGGCCGAGATGCTGCGGGCCTTCGACCGGTCCACGGCACTCACCGAACTGCCCTCCAGGGCGCCTTCGAGGCGACGGTCCAACACGGGATTGTCCGCGAAGAGTCCGATCGCTTCGGCGAAACGTCCCGTCCTGGCGTAGATGAGAGCGATGTTGTATCTGGCCACGGTATGCGTGGAATCCTGTGCAAGCGTGCGGTGATACAGGGCTTCCGCCTCGTCCAGGCGTCCCCGGCGAAAATAAATGTTGCCCGCCCCGGCCAGCAACTCCGTGTCTTCGGGGGCGAACGCCAGCGCCTCGTTATAGGCTTCTATCGCGCGGTCATACCAGCCGGCCAGCTCGCATGACCGCCCCAGGCCGATCAGCGCACTCCGGAGCTTATGCCGGCCTTCATCCGCCAGTCCGCGGGCGATATCGACGGCGGCGCCATAGGCTCTTGCCGCACCTTCGTGATCCCCCTCGCGCGAGTAGCTTGCGCCCAGGTTGAGCCTCCAGTTGATCTCTTCCGGTGAAAGGACCACTGCCTGCAACGCTTCCCGGATCGCCTCGTCGTATCTTTCCAGGTAGTAGTAGGCCACGCTCAGGTTTCCGTAGGCTTCGGAATCCGTCATGTCCATCGCCAGCGCCCGGCGGTAGTAGTCGACGGCTCCCTCATACTCGCCGTTGCGCATTGACGCGTTTCCGGCCTCGATCAGCCTTCCGGCGTCGACGTCGTCGGAAACGGGTCTCGGCGCGCTCGAACAACCTGCGACCGAGACTGCCCACAAGATGAAGACAGCGGTCACTACGAGACAGATGTTCAACCGGACAGACATCCTGCTTCGCTCCAAATTAGCGTTTGTTTCGAGAATCGCAGGTGGCATGCCTACTCTTCCAATATACCGCATTTCCAGTCCCGTCCGCCCGTTTTTATTCAGTATGTAACTCAAAAGGAGGAATCGAATGGAAACTGCTTTACATTACGGTCATTCGGGAATACTTTTTTCGCAAGAATCCTCACCTGACCCCGACTAATCATTCAGTCGGTCCGAAACCGCTTGACACTATACATTTGTTTGGTATATTCAACGTAATATGCCATTATTAGATCATTCGATCATTGAAGGGAGATCCTGGCTATGAATGATAGCGATCCGGGAAGGGAGAAAGCGCTCAGCGGCGCCATCATGCAGATCGAGCGGCAGTTCGGCAAGGGGTCCATCATCAGGATGGGGGACGCAAACCCCCAGTTGTCCGTCGAGTCCATACCGACGGGCTCCCTGACCCTCGATCTTGCGCTGGGCATCGGCGGCGTTCCGCGTGGGCGCGTGGTCGAGATTTACGGAAACGAATCCTCCGGCAAGACGACGCTGGCCAAGCATATCGTGGCCGAAGCCCAGAAGCTGGGCGGGATGGCCGCGTTCATCGACGCGGAGCATGCCCTGGATATCCGTTATGCACAGTCACTCGGCGTGGATATGGATAAACTGCTCATCCACCAGCCGGACACGGGAGAGCAGGCCCTCGACGTGGCCGAGATCCTGGTTCGCAGCGGCGGCGTCGACGTGATCGTCATCGACTCGGTGGCCGCGCTGGTTCCCCGGGCCGAGATCGAAGGCGAGATGGGCGATTCCCACGTCGGCCTGCAGGCCCGCCTGATGTCGCAGGCGCTGCGCAAGTTGACCTCAGTAATCAACCGATCGAGAACCTGCCTGATCTTCATCAACCAGATCCGACAGAAAATCGGAGTCATGTACGGCAACCCCGAGACGACGACGGGGGGACTGGCCCTGAAATTCTATTCTTCGGTCAGGATCGAGGTGCGCAGGATCGGGAACATCAAGGGCGATGACGCTTCGGCGGGCATCCAGGTCCGGGGTACGGTGAAAAAGAACAAGCTGGCGGCGCCCTTCCGCGAGGCGCAGTTCGATATCATCTACGGCGAAGGTATATCCAAGGAAAGCGACCTGATAGAACTCGGCGTGAACAACGGAATAATAGAAAAGAGCGGGACGTGGTTCTCGTATAACGATGAACGGCTGGGTCAGGGCCGCGAGAACGTGCGGCAACTGCTCCGGGAACGGCAGGAGCTTGCCCTGGAAATCGAAGAGAAAGTACGCTCGCTTTTCACGCCCGCGGACCAGGACGCCGCCGCGAACAACGGAGCCCCGGAGCAACCGGTGTCGAGGTCCGCATCGTCGGCCAAGGGACGGTAGGGTACACTGCGGATCGTGGTTGAAGGAAAGGGCACCGGGCTAGGAGGTTGGCACACAGCCAGGGAAGCCCTCCTTCACCATGGCCTTGATGAGGCGATGATGTGCCCTGGGAAAGGCGTATCGTTCAAGTTCGCCAAACCGAATCCAGCGGCAGTCGTTGCCGTCCCCGTGACGTGCTTCGCCGTCAAGATACGTACAGTGGTAACCGTGTAACGTGATTTCGAAATGGGTAAAGGCGTGCCTGACGACTGCGAAGGCGCGGTCAACGCGGATGTCGATACCCAGTTTGTGTTTTACTTCGTTACACAGGAACTCTTCCCTGGCGGCCTCTTCCTCCGAGATTCCGCCCGGAAACTCCCATAGTCCGCCCAACAGGCCCTCCAGCGGACGCCGCACGATCAGCAACTCGTCTCCCCTGCGTACGATGCCCGCGGCGACATGATGGTGGGGGCGCTGTTTCCGCGGCTGTTTGCGTGGAAGAACCGAAGGGTCTGGCAGTACCTGGCGGGCGAGACACAGGCTGCTCACGGGGCAGGCGCGGCACCCTGGCTGTCGCGGCGTGCATACCGTCGCGCCCAGTTCCATCATGGCCTGGTTGAAATCACCCGCCCGGCCCTTCAGGAGTAGTCTTTCGGCCAGGTCGGCGGTTTTTTTCTTTGTGGCGGCGGCAGCGGGATCATCGGTCAGATGGAACAGGCGGCTCAGCACACGGATGACATTGCCGTCGACTACGGGATAGTCCCTTCCGTAGGCAATACTCAATATGGCCGCGGCCGTGTAAGGTCCGATTCCCGGCAGCGCGGAGATCTGCGCCGGGTCGTCGGGTATCCTCCCTCCATGTAGCGCTACAACCTGGCGGGCGGCCCGATGGAGGTTTCTCGCCCGGGCGTAGTATCCCATGCCTTCCCACGCCTTGAGCACATCCTCAAGCGGCGCTTCAGCCAGATCGCTCACCGTCGGGAAACGGCTCATGAACCTGTCGTAGTAGGGCCGGACCTGGTCCACCCGCGTCTGCTGAAGCATGATTTCGGATATCCAGACCGCGTAGGGATCCCGGGTCCGCCGCCATGGCATATCCCGCCTGTGCGCCTCGTACCAGGTGAGCAGGGCGTTGCGAAATACCTCGATCTGTCCGGATTCCAGGAGGTTTTTCACGGTTGATTTACGTATGGAGCCCTCTTCCCACGCCGCGAACAGGTGAATCACGGTGCGCGATGTGGGATCGACTCACATCGGGTGAGGCATACGCTTCAATGCCGGCGGGAATGGCCGGGCAGACTGTACTCGGCGTGGGTAATCAGGGTCCGGTTGTAGGCATCCGTTTCATCCGGGTCGAAACGGCCCGGCGAGAAATCTTCGATATCGATTTCAGGCCCGCCGTCGGCAACGCACCCCGCCAGCAGTACGCCGGACGCCGGATTATAGGCGAATCCCCCGGAATGAAAGGCCACCCCCACATAGAGTCCGGGAAAGCGATCGACGGGGCCAAGAACCGGTTCTCCGTCCCGGGAAAAGGACAATAGCCCCGCTTTTTCGATTTCCCAGCCCGCATAGCTCGCATAGTCCGCGCAGTTCACCCGGTCCGTCCGGTCGGACCGCGCCGCTTTGGGGACGAGCGGCAGCAGGTTGTCTCGCGCGGCGTCGCCGAGGCCCGCCGGCGGAGAGATCGCCGACATCTCGAAGGACCGGTCGGGCACACGGAACTCAGGCGCCGATGGGTTTTCGATCCCCGCAAGCAGTCGGTTCCCGTGCGCCGGCCTGATGTAGCCGCCGTAGGGATTGGCATTGACCGCCGGGATCCGGACCGGGGAAGGCAGCGGCGCCGTGACGTAGCGCTGGTGTACAAAGGACTTCAGGGGCAGTTGCAGGCCGATGCGTTCCAGTACCTTGAGGGTCCATACGTGCACGGTGCTCACCACGGCGTCCGCTTCGATTCGTTCGTCGCCCGCGACGACCCCGGCCATGCGCCCCGAATCCGTGATGAAGTCGGAGATCATGCAGCCTTCCCTGATCTCTACGCCCAGGGTCCGGCAACCTTCCGCCAGGGCGGGGAGGTAATGATCCGGTTCGCTGTATCCGCCCAGGGGATCGAATAGTCCGACCGGCTCTCCGTCAAAGACCAGGTCCGGCCAGGTCGAGGCCATCTCGGCCTTGTCCATGATCGTGTATTCCACGCCCAGGCGGTCATACAGGGGCAGCAGGCGTTCGCGTTCCGGCCAGCTTGCCGCGTCGAAGAGATTGAGGCAACCCACGTCCTGGAACCGGTATCCGTCCAGTTCGTCGGAAAGTTCCCTGAACCGCGTCAGGCTTATCTGCCGCGCCCTGACGCCGGTTTCCGACCAGAGCAGTCCGGTGATGATCCCGGCGGCGCGGCTGCTAGCGCCGTCCCCGACCCGCCCCTTTTCGATGACCGTTATTCTGCCGTATGATTTGCGGGCGAGATGGTATGCCGTGCTGAGCCCGGTCACCCCCGCGCCTACGATGACGGCGTGTCGCGACATTTCCTAGCCCTCCAGCGCCCGCTTGATATTATCCGTGGAAATTGAAAAATGCGAAGCGTGCCAGTCGACCTTCCCGTCCCTGAGGAGTAGCAGCTGCGGCGACTCGTGCCGTATTTCCAGTCGGGATTCGATCTCATTGGAAAGGTCCCGGTTTTCTATGACCAGGACCTGGGTGAAAAGCGGTGGCGGCGAAGAGGAATCCGCATCGGCGAAATCGCGGTAGTGGTCGGCAGCCCGGGCGCTGACCGGGCACACCGAACTGTGTTTGTAGATAAAAACAGGACGATCCGACGACGAACCGACGGCCTCGTCCAGATCCTCCATTTTCGTGAGTCGCACGACGCGATCCGACATCAGGCAACCTCCCGGTGATCATGGGGCCATACCAGTGTGTCCCGGACGCTAAACGTATCCCGGACGCTAAGACAAAGTAACGGTCCTTATTCCAACAGCTTGCGAATTCAGGTTATTTTCTCTGCGGCCGCAGCCGTTTTGCGCACCCGGGTAACGGCGCTTCTGAACTCGCGGTCCCGCGGCAGCATCAGGGCCAGCGCCACGGCGGCCAGCGGGATCAGCGCCAGCACTTCAAGCGTTGCCGCCACACCTATGCGGTCCGCGATACTGCCGAAGACAATCAGCGCGCCGCCCGCCGCGCCCCAGCTGAAGCCCATGGGAAAGCTGGAAGCCGTTCCCGCGCTGTCCGGGACAAGCTCCTGGGCCATGGCGACGGAGACGGAATTGGACGCCATGTTCATGAAACCGGCCATAAACAGCCAGGCGGGGAGCAGCGGTCCCGTGTCATAGAGCGAAACGAGCAGGCAGGGCGTGGAAAGCAGGACCGTAGACCAGATCACCCGGCCCCGGCCTATCCTGTCCGAGAGCCAGCCGCCGACGAAACCGCCGATCACCGCGCCGGCCTGGAAAACGAAGAGCAGATCGCCCCCCTGTTGCAGGGTAAGTCCACGGTCTTTGAGCAGCAATACAAAAAAAGTGGCGAATCCGACCCCGGAGATGGTCCGGATGATGCCCACCACCGTGAGATTGATCATGGGCCACAGGTTGGGCCGGAAGGAAGCGCCCACGTCGGCCAGCCGGGTCACTCTTCGGTCCTCGTTGCGGATGGGGATGACCCGGGCCATCGCCAGCACGGCGAGCACCGTGGGCACGGCGAGCCAGACCAGGCTTTCGAGTCCGAAGCGCTCCACGATGCGGGGCACGACAAAGGGGCTCGCCGCCAGTCCGGCGGTCCCGCCGACGATGAAGAGGGATACGCCGTATCCGCGCCTAGACCCGCTGACGTCTCCGGCCATGGACACGCTCTGCGGGTGGAAGCTGGCGGTGCCGAAACCGCCGAGAATGATGAACAGCATCAGCACGAGAAAGGAGGGGGCCAGTCCTACGGCGGACATGAATACGGCGCAGAACACCGGCCCGAGGATGATGAAGTAACGTTTCTCCATCCGGTCCCCCAGGACACCCATCAGAGGCTGGACCAGGGAGGAGGTCATGGCGGGAAGTCCAGCAAGAATACCGGCCTGCGTGAGAGAAAGTTGCAGCCGCGTTACAAGCGCGGGCAGGATCGGGGTCACCAGGGAAGAAAAGAGGTCCACCAGGAAGTGAACCACGGTAAGCAGGACGAGCTTGGCGCGCTGAATATCGGACTTCATGGATTCAGCCTTGCGTGGAGCATGTACAGGCGCTTCAGCTCTCCGATGGGATCGGCGTGGTCGTCAATCCGCAAATCCACAAGGAAGTCGGAGGTGCCGCCGCAACCGCCGCCTTCCCGCGCCACGAGCAGGGCGGCCGACTGCTTGCCCCGGCGGTCGCCGCCGGCGTCCTGCCCGGCGGAAAGCACGGCGAGCAGCTTCGCAGCGAAATCCTCCTCGCCGGGCGCCTCGAAGGTTTCCGCCATGGCGGTGACCACCTCCTCGCCCGCAAGGATATTACCCAGGCATACATAGCCCGGACCGGTCAGGTGCCCGGCCCATTCCTGGCATGCTTCCCCGGTGAAGGCCGCCGCCGTGCCGTCAACGTCCACCACGCCGATCTGGCGGGACTGCCGGCCGGGGTCCGATTCGATCAGCCGTTCGAGGGTGTCGATGGCGCCCACGTCCTGTTCGAGCAGGTCGAGCCCTCTCGGGCCGAAGGACGCGTTGGCCCAGGCCTGCGTGGCGATCGCGCCGGCGTTGAACTTCGCCCAGGGGACCACGGATCCCACGGCGAGGTACTTCGACTGGGTCGCCACGCCGAGATCCCCCGTACCGGGATCCAGGGCGGCGATGGAAAAGGTGGAGAAACAGGGTGCGTGGTTCAACGATACATACTCCGGGCGTGGTTCAACGATGCATAATCCGTCGGTCGCCCAGGGCCATTCTGATCAATTCGATCGGATGGTACGCGGTCCTTCCCGTGCCGTCGGCGATCTGGTGCCGGCAGGAGGTCCCCGTCGCCGCGAATTCCGTCCCCTCGCCGGCTGTGCGGATGGCCGGGAAGAGCCGGTCTTCCCCGATTTTCATGGACAGGTCGTAGTGCTCCTTCTCGTAGCCAAAGCTGCCGGCCATGCCGCAGCACCCGGTGTTCAACGTCGTCACCTCGTACCCCGGCACCAGTTCCAGGGCGGCCGCGGTGGAAGACGTGCCGGCTATGGCCTTCTGCTGGCAGTGGCCGTGCAGGCTGATCGCCCTGTCGGTTGGCCTGACCGGAAGCGAGAGGCGCCCGGCTTCGTGTTCCCTGGCCAGGAACTCGTCGATCATGAGCACGCCGTCCGCCACCCGGTCGGCCAACGGATCGTCCAGGAGGTCGCGGTAGTCGTCTCGGAACGTCATGACGCAACTGGGCTCGCATCCCACGATGGTCCATCCGCGGTCCACGTACCGGGCGAGTTGGGCGGTGTTGTACCGGGCGGCCGCACGGGCCTGGCGAAGCATGCCCTTGGAGATCAGCGGCCTGCCGCAGCAGGCACGGGGCTCGGCCAGCACCACGTGGTAGCCGGCGCTTTCCAGCACTTCCACGGCGGCAATGCCGATATGGGGCTCGCTGTAGTTGATGAAGGTGTCCGGGAAGAAGACGACGGTCTGCCGATCATGGCCAGTGCCCTTCGCCGGACCGCGCTGATAGAACCACTGTTCGAAGGTCTCCCCGGCGAATTCCGGCAGGGACCTCCGCCTGTCCACGCCAATGGTCCGTTCCAGGATCGATTTGTGCCAGGGATGGTTCAGGATCCTGTTGCTCAGCGGCGCGAAGGCGGAACCCAGGCGGTTGAGCGACTCGATGCGGCCGAACAGGCGGTTGCGCAGGGGCAGTCCGTGTTTCTCGTAATAGTGGGCCAGGAATTCGTACTTCATCTTGGCCATGTCGACGTTGGAGGGACACTCGCCCTTGCAGCCCTTGCACTCCAGGCACAGGTCGAGGGCATCGTATACCCGTTGGCTCGTGAAGCCTTCGTCGTCCAGCTTGCCCGACAGGGCGGCCCGCAGCACGTTCGCCCGTCCCCGGGTGCTGTGCTCTTCGTCGAGCGTGGCGATATAGGAGGGACACATGGTGCCCACCAGCTTCTTGCGGCAGGCGCCGACCCCGTTGCAGAGCTCAATGGACCGCGAAAACCCGCCGTCTCCGGAGAAATCGAAATAGGTGTTGATCTCCTCCGCCTGGTACGCGGGACCGAATCGCAGGTTGTCGGTCATCTTCTGGTTCGCGATGATCTTGCCGGGATTCATGATGCCGTTCGGATCGAATACGGCCTTGACCGTCTTGAAGGCTTCGTACAACCGCGGTCCGAACACCTTCTCGTTCCATTCGCTCCGCACGAGTCCGTCGCCGTGCTCGGAACTGACCGCGCCGCCGTAAGCAATGACCAGGTCGCGGATCTCTTCGGCGATGGCCCGCATGCGCGCGACGCCTTCGGTCTCCTTGAGGTTGATCAGCGGCCGGATATGGATCGTGCCCACGCTGGCGTGGGCGTAGTAGGACGCGACCGTGCCGTGTTTGTGGACGATCTCGCGAAAGTCGCGTATGTAGTCCGGAAGCTTCTCCGGCGAGACGGCCGTGTCCTCCACGAAAGTCGCCGGCTTGGTATCCCCTTTCATGCCCATCAGCAGCCCGAGTCCGGCCTTCCGTATGCCCCACGCGTTCGACTGGGCGGCGGGGGTGGTTGCCCGGACGCAGGCGTAGCCCAGGTTTTTCTCCCGAAGCAGGGATTCGAGGGCGTCCAGGCGGGCCGAGACCTCGCCGGACGTCTCACCGTAATACTCGACCATGAGGATGGCTTCGGGGTCACCTTCGATGAAGTCCCGCTGGTGGGCGGCCGCGGGAGACTCTTTGGCCAGGTCGAGGATGACTTTGTCGGTGAGTTCCACGGCCGAGGGATCGGTATTCAGAATCTCCACCGTCGCTTCCATGGATTCGATCAGGTCCGAAAAATGACAGATGCCCAACCCGGTATGGGCCGGCAACGGCACGAGGTTGACGCGCGCCTCCGTGACGGCGGCCAGGGTACCCTCTGATCCGACGATCATCTTGCAGGGATCGAAGGGACCGTCTCCGATGAATTCGTCCAGATTGTACCCGCCCACGCGCCGCATGATCCGGGGATACCGGGCCTCGATCTCATCCCTGTTCTCGTGGGCTATGCGGCGGATTTCGCGGTAGATCCGGCCCTCCAGGCCGCCCAGGGCGGCTTTCTCACCGTATTCACGGTCCCCGACCGGCTTGAAGACCGTCCGCGTCCCGTCGCTCAGGACCACGTCGAGCTCCATTACGTGG
>JAJECR010000097.1 GCA_022821935.1 Candidatus Latescibacterota bacterium | reverse complement strand
GTCACATAGGCGTAGATGCCCTGTCCCTTGATCTCGTGGGGGAACCCCACCACGGCCGCTTCGGCTACCGAGCCGTGGGCTACCAGGGCGCTCTCCACCTCCGCCGTGCCCATCCGGTGTCCCGAGACGTTGATGACGTCGTCCACCCGGCCCGTGATCCAGTAGTACCCGTCCTCGTCCCGGCGGCAGCCGTCCCCGGTGAAGTAATATCCCTTGTATTGCTGGAAATAGGTGTCCTCGAACCGCTGGTGGTCCCCGTAGACTGTGCGCATCTGCCCGGGCCAGGGCTCCCGGATGGCCAGTACGCCCATGATCCCGTTACCCTCCAGCTCTCTGCCGCTTTCGCCGTCGAGCAGCACGGGCTTCACCCCGAAGAAGGGCAGGGTGGCCGACCCCGGCTTGGTGGGTATGGCGCCCGGCAACGGGGTGATCATGATCCCGCCGGTCTCCGTCTGCCACCAGGTATCCACGATGGGGCACCGTTCCTTGCCCACGTTTATGTGGTACCACCGCCAGGCCTCGGGATTGATCGGCTCGCCCACCGTACCCAGGAGCCGGAGCGTGGGCATGGGATGTCGGGCCGGCCAGGCCTCGCCCTCCCGGGCCAGCGCGCGGATGGCCGTCGGCGCCGTGTAAAACTGGTTGACGCTGTACTTCTCGATGATCTCCCAGCACCTGTCGGGTGCCGGGTAGGTGGGAATGCCCTCGAACATGATCGTCGTGGCGCCGTTTCCCAGGGGGCCGTAGATGATGTAGGAATGTCCCGTGACCCAGCCGATGTCGGCGCCGCAGAAGTAGATGTCGCCGTCGTGGTAGTCGAAGACGTAGCGGTGGGTGATCCCCGTATAAACCATGTACCCGCCCACGGTATGCTGCACGCCCTTCGGCTTCCCCGTGGAACCGGAAGTGTAGAGAATGAACAGGGGGTCCTCGGCGTCCATCTCCTCGCAGGGGCAGTCGTCGTTGGCATCGGCCATCATTTCGTGCCACCAGAAATCACGGCCCTCCCGCATGGGAAACGCGAAATCGGGATCGTCCTTGACCCGGTCGACCACGATGCAGGTGGTAACTGGCTCGCCCATCTCCTTTTCCGCCGAGGCCATGGCTTCGTCCGCCACCGGCTTCATGAAGACCGGCTTGTCGCCGCGATGAGTCCCGTTGGCGGTGATGACGGTCTTGCAGGTCGAATCCACGATGCGGTCCGACAGCGAATCGGCCGAGAACCCGCCGAACACGATGGAATGGACCGCGCCGATCCGGGCGCAGGCCAGCATGGCGACGGCCAGTTCGGGGATCATGGGCAGGTAGATCGATACCCGGTCTCCCTTCCCGACGCCCCGCGCCTTCAGCACGTTGGCGAAACGACAGACCTGCTCGTGCAGTTCCCGGTAGGTGAGCCGGGCGTCCTCTCCCGGTTCGTTGCCTTCCCAGATGATGGCGGTCTGGTCGCCCCGCGTCTCGAGATGGCGGTCGATGCAATTATGCACGATGTTGGTCTTGCCGCCTTCGAACCACTTGATGGAAACGGGGCCCTCCCGCAGATCGTAGTTGTAGGACCGGACCCGGTCCCACTTCCTGAACCAGTGGAAGGATTCCGCCTGCTCGGCCCAGAAAACCTCGGGGTCGGCGACGGAGCGTTCGTATTCCCGGTGGTATTCCTCCAGGCTTTTCAGGTAAGCCTTGTTACGAAATGACTCAATGGGCTGATACATGTCGGACATGTTCGGTCTCCGGTTTTAGCTGACAGGGTGATTCCATTGCTGTTCAGGGTGTATCGGGTCCGCTTCCTTGTTCTGGTGCGGCCTGATCTCACCAGGGCAGTGCGGGTGCGGCCAGGAGGAGTGCCGGTCAAGGCTTCACGACCACGTCGACGCGGTCTCCAGGTGTCGCGCGAAGCAGGTCGGCCGCGCTGCCTCCGTTGACGGCAATCTCGAGCAGTCCCGCGCTGTCCAGAATGGCCAGGGCCGTCCCGTCGGCCGCTTCGTCGTAGGACGCGTTGACCCGGTCCAGGGACAGGCCGGCCAGCTTGATCTGAAACCGCTTCTCCCGGGTCGTATCCAGGAAGAGGGATTCGCTGATATCCGTTATTATATTGCCATAGTGGTCGATATGCAATACGTGACCGGCGATCCCGCTTCCGTGCACCGATGGTTCGGTGATCGATCCGGTGCGGTAATCGTCGATCCCGGTTCCGAAGTCGGATATAGCCCTGCCCAGCGCGAGATGGGCCGCCACCGGCGCGAACACGTCCCGGCCGTGGAACGTATTGCTGACGCGCGGCAGCATGAAACGGGTCTCCGTCACGGAAACGACGCGGTTGACGGTATCCCGGGCAAACACGTGGGCGAAGACGCCGTTGTCCGGTCCGACGAACCGGTACCGTGGTGTTTCAACGATCAGGGCCCGCCGCTCGCCGCCCACGCCCGGGTCCACCACGGCCACGTGCACGGTACCGTCCGGGAAGTACGGATAAGCGGTGCGAAGGATGAAGGCGCCTTCGTCGATCCCCTGGGGCGCGATCCCGTGGGACAGGTCCACGATCCGGGCCTCGGGGCAAATGCCCAGGATGACCCCCTTCATGGTGCCGACGAAAGCGTCGCGGTGGCCGAAGTCGGTCAGAAGCGTAATCACGGACATGGCATGGCGGGTTTGTCGTCGCGGGACAGGGCGCCCGGGCGAGATTTCGATTCGCAGGCCGGCCTGGCCTGACCGGTCTGCCCAGCTGACCTAGCCGACCTGGCCGGCATGGTCTGCCCGAGCAGGATATTCCGCGGGGCGTCGGCGCTGACCGGGCTTCCGTCGAAATCACCGTAAGTCTGCGTGACCTTCAGGCCGGCCCGGTCCATCATGGCGTCGAGTTCTTCCAGGGTATACATGCGCACGGATTCGTCGTAGCTCCGCTCTGCGCCGTCTTCCCGGATACGTACCTGTTTATTGATACGTACGTGACCGCCCGGCTCTGCCGGATCTCCCGTGATCCAGCGATGCTGCTCGACTTCCATGCTTTCCACGGTACGGCTGTCCGCCGGGACGAGCGTGGAAATGACGTATTCGCGGTTCAGGTAATCCATGAGGAACCGGCCGCCGGGACGAAGCGATCGCGAGATGGCTTCGAGGACTCGGGCGTTCTCTCCGTCCTCGCGGAAATAACCGAAACTGGTGAAGAAATTGACCACGAGATCGAAGGCGGAGATGCCGGGCGGATCGCGCATGTCGCCCTGGATGAAGGTGATATCCAGCCCTTCTTCAGCGGTACGGCGGCGCGCACGCTCCAGCAGTTCCCCGGACAGGTCCAGTCCGGTTACGCGGTAGCCCCGCCGGGTCAATTCCAGGCTGTGCCGGCCGTCTCCGCACCCCAGATCCAGTACGTCGCACGGCGGCGCGATGTCCAGGCATTCCAAAAGGAAATCGACCTGGCGGCGCGCCTCTTCGTCGTTTCTATGGGGATACACCCGCAGGTAGTCGTAACGAAAGGCGGTTTTGTACCAGTCGGATGCCGGACTGCGATGAGAAGTCATGCCCACCTGCCGGATTTATCGGTTCGTGAATCGACGAGTTTTCAATATACAACACAGCGGTTTCGCGTCAATCCGCGATTGCCTGTCCGCCCGGTACCACGGCGCTTTCTGTTGACAACAGGTACTCATACGTTTAGTTTTCAGTTGTCGATTCACGGCCGTGGCGGCACGCGCTGCGGTCCGGCCCCGACCGGAGCGAATCATGGCCAGCAAAGACAAGCGTGGAAACGGTTCCGCAATGGACGATGCGGAATTCGAAAAGCTGCTCGACGAAATGGACGAACTGGGCCGCCAGGCCGATGTCCTGCGCGAAAAGGTGAACCACCTCATCGACGAGATGCGGGAAAACGACGTCGTGGTGGATGAAGAAGCGGAGAACGAATCGGGCGGAAACGCGGCAGGAGGGGAGGGGAAAGAAGAAAGCGAAACGGGTGAGAAAGCGGTGGACGAAGAAGCGGGGCAGGTTGGAATTCCGGAAGATAGCGTTGAAGAGGATGTTGAACAGGAAGCGGCCAATGACTCGCAAAACCGGCACCCGGAAGATCCTCCGGCTGCTGGTACCGCTCCTTGAACTCACCGAAGTACTTCACTCCCGCTTGCCGCGCCCGGCTCACGCTTCAGCCCGTCCCCCGATCTGCTCAAACACACCGAACGCCTCTTCCCTGGAAGGAATCGAGTAGGTCGCCCCACGGCCTCGGATCTTGAGTCCGGCCATGACAGTGCCCAACCGGGCAGACTCGACGGCGCTCATGCCATGGGTCAGTCCGTAAAGCAGGCCGCCGTTGAATACGTCGCCCGCGCCGGAAGTATCGGAAACGTTTTCCGGCACGTAGGCGGGAAGTTCGTGGATCTCATCGCCCAGTCCGAGCACCGCACCTGCCGCGCCGCATTTCACCGCGACCAGTTCCACGCCCCTTTCCCGCGCCGCGCCGATTACCACCCCGGCATCGACCGTACCGAAAAGTGCTTCGCTTTCCTCGGGCGCACTCGGCAGGAGGATGTCCACGTGGGGGATGATCTCGTCCAGGGCTTCGCGGGCGTCGTCGAGAGACCAGAGTCCCAGCCTGAGGTTGGTATCGAAGGCCGTCACGACGTTGCGTTCCCGTGCAATCCGGAAGGCCTCGAGCACGGCCGCCCGGGCGCTCTTCGATATGGCCTGGGTGATGCCGCTGGCATAGACGACCTTCGCGCTGCCGATGTAATCCGAATCGATGTCGGCCGGCTCGAGACAGCTCGCGGCGCTCCCGGCCCTGTAGTAGGTGAATTCCCGTTCGCCGCCGGGCAGGATGGAGATGAAGTAGAGGCCGTTGGGCCGGTCCAGGGGGGTAGCGCAACGCAGATCGACGCCTTCCGACCGCCAGGCCCCGGTCAGGAAATCCTGGAAGGGATCGTTGCCGACGTGGGTAACATACCCGGTCTTCGCGCCGAGGCGGGAGGCCGCCACGAGCATGTTCATGGTGTCGCCGGCGAAGGTGCGGGTATAGGTATCGGTGGTGGCCAGCGGGCCTTCGCAGAACATCTCGATCATGCACTCACCGATCGAGACGATATCCAGTTCAGCTGGCCTGTCCGGTATCCGCACGGCGGACCTTACCTCTTCACGCTGACGGCCACGCCATCGCGCAGGGGAATGATCGTCGTCCAGACCTCGTCGGTTCCGTAGGCCTTCCGATTGTACGCCTGGATGGCCGAAGTCCACCGGTCGTCGGACGGCTCGGTCACGCGTCCGCTCCAGAGCACGTTGTCGGTGATCAGCAGGCCGCCCTGCCGGATACGCGGTAGCGCCAGGTCGAATACGCGGGGATAGTCGTGCTTGTCCACGTCGTTGAAGATCAGGTCGAAACTGCCCTCGGTCTGTTCCAGCAGATCCAGCGCGTCTCCCACCTGGACCACGACGCGGTCCGCCACGCCGGCGCGCTCGATGAACCCGCGGGCCTGGGCGGCGTTCTCCTCGCTGCCGTCGGAGTAGTATACCCGGCCTTCCGGACCCACCGCCCGGGCGAGCCAGATGGTCGAATACCCGATGGCCGATCCCATTTCGAACACGCGGCGGGTGCCGCTCAACCGGGCCATCTGGTACAACACGCGGCCGACCAGGGGGCCGACAATGGGAATCCGCTCCGCACCGGCCTTTTCCTCCATCTCGGTTAGCACCTCGTCCCGGTCGGGCATGAGGCCGGTCAGGTAACCGTCCAGCGCTTCGGACAATACGTTGGGCATGGGGTTGTTGCTCCTGTTATCAGATATACTTACCGCGCGGCTACGGCTTTCAATCCCCATAGAGCTTGAATTTATAAGGACTGGTTACTGAAACTTTGGCTACCGCTCCAAGAATCTCAATGATCTGGTTTTTGTCTAGTGAACGGCTCTCAATCTCTTTTTGCATATCTTCTCGATCCATCGGTGGAATCCGAACTGCAAAAAAAGGCCACAAATGCTTAGAGCGATATACCTTATCAATCTTGGGAAACGCTGAGATGGGATCTCTATCGTAATCAGAGTCATACTTGAAAACAAAATCATCTTGTTCACGGAAGAGTCTACCCACCAGACGATCTTCACCGGATGTCGGACGATAGATTTCCAAAATACGTTCTGGAGATTCATCCGAAGAGGTGTGTACGAGGTTTGTCCCCCACGCGTTGGGCTTTAACAGATCCCAGAAGCTTTTCTTCATATTCGAACCTCCTGCCGAAGACGATCAATTCGAAACGCGAGAAGATCCCCGATAAATCCAATTCGATCTTGGGTGAAAATACTACTAAATCGTCTCTGGAGCATCCGTTCGATATCTGGTATCCTGACAGCGTTAAACACTCTGCGGATCGTCTTCCAGTGCCGTTCTGGTAATTCGTCAGAAATCCACCTTATCAGGGAAAAGTGATTATCTTTCTGTTCCCTACCTGAGCTGAAAATCGGCCGGGAACGTTCAGCGTACCGTTCAAGAAAACCTCCACGTCCATGGCGTTCGGCCTGATTAATCAAATCCTCATCGGATATTTCGCGAAAAAGTCCCCGTGCCGTATCAAAAATCGGTGAAAATCGAATTGGTCCTTTATTTCCATCAACAGGACTTAAGACGCCCCAATTCATTGCGTGTCTGTCAGGTGCCCCTATAAATGCGTCAAAAGCAAGCATTCCGAAAAATCCATCTTCCAGCGTCTTGTGGTCATCTGGATACAAGGATGCAAGAATTTCCAAGATATTTGGCACGGTGTAAAAATCGTGTTCCCTGTTTGGATCCGACAACTCGAACGCCGATTCAAGTTCATCTGGATTGGACTGAAAATACCGTGCCGCTAGTTCAATTCCGTGGAGTAACTCGAATCTGCTCCGTTCAACGAAATTACGAGAAAGAAATCGGACATCCTGCTTCGAAATGCGAACCAGCTTCGAACGGGCCATCCGAACCGGCAACATCGCGCCGATTTTTGAGATGACTTCCTCTGTCACACATTCTCTTGCATCGGCCTTCAATCGTCCCTTCTTCGCAATGTAACCAACAGTTGACGGTAAACGGGGGTCGCCATAAGCCAGGTAATTCTTCGGAACCGTGCCGACAATAGGGAATTCCTCCAGTTCGTATAGCTTCCATCCTTTGGGCGGAAGGAGGGGAATTGCCCGGATGTTCACCTCGACTTTGCTAGGCGTCGTTGTAGATCGATTGTTCCGCGACCGCCTTGCCATATTTTACCTTACTACAATTCATCCTGTTTTGGCTATGTCCTGCTCTGCCATCTATCTTTCAAGGAGAACAAATCTCAACCCTACTGTCAAGAACTCAATTCTCTTCTCTTTGTTCCCATATTTGAATTCAGATTGGCGGATAATAGTAAGTAGTCGGCACTTGTTCGGAATAAGTTCAGTGTTTATGATACCAGTTGGTATCGAGGCTTCGATCGAAGCCATCAGGCGTGAAGGCGTTGACTCGTAAACCATGCGGTTATCTGATTCAGGAACAGATCGCATGCCGAATAAGTGCCAAAAACGGACCTATTTACGTCGACGATTGTGGCGATGGCAGGGAACCGCTTGGAAAGCGGTATGTACGCCACTTGCATGATCGGGTCGTAAATGACAACGGCATCAAATCAGAAAATCTCGACTTTCACGTACCTGCCGGGGTTTTCGTTTACATCGACGACGAGCCTGTCGATGTTGTCGACCAGCCTGTCCATCTTGACGAACACGCGGGCCACATCTTCGTAGAGGCTGTCATCCTGAAGCAGCCTGCCGATCGTACCCTCGCCCCGGTCGATGCGTGTGAGGATATTGTCAAGCGCCGTGGTCGTAGTCTGCAGTTCGTCCATCATGGCGTTCAACCGGCCCGAAGTGCTTTCCAGATTGTCCAGGGTGTTCGACACCTTGGCCCGCTCGGTCTCGCTCAGGTCCTTCACATTGCTCACTAGGGAGTCCATGTTCGCCATGACCCGGTTGATCTGGACGCTCTCCCGTTTCAGGGCATTCTGCAGTTCGATGGTCAGGTCGTGGAAGCCGGAAAGACTGCTCTTTATCGACTTGTCCCGTTCGGGATCCAGGAGGATGTTGGCGTTTTTCAACAGGTCGCGCATGTTCACGGTCACGGAATCGACCTGGGTGAACATATCGGAAATTCCCGGCGCGGCCGTGCCCGCGATGATACCCCCCGGCGGTATCATCTTCGTGCTGATGCCCTTGCGGATGTTGATGGATTTCTCGCCCATGACGCTACGCGAGATCACTTCTACCTGCGAGTCTTCGGGGATCTCGTAGGGTTCGTCGATACGCAGGGTGACTATGGGGGTCAGGTCGTCGAGCGTCACGACCTCCACCTTGCCGATGCGCACGCCGCCCACCAGGATCGGATCGGAGGATTTGACTCCGACGGCGCTGCTCAAACGCACATCGACGAGGTAGGTATCTCCGGTCACGCGCCACTCTTTCAGATAGAAGAGGCCCCAGACGAATGTAATGATCGCCAGGAGGAAGACTATGCCCAGTTTCGCCTCGTCGGGCAGCAAGCTGTTTTTCGTATACGTCACGTCACACCTCTTGGTCTACAGTATCGTCCTGGCCAGCAGATAGTCCAGGCAAAGGATCAGAATGCACGAGACCACCACGGTATTGGTGGTCGCCTTGCCCACGCCTTCGGCGCCCGATCCCGGTTTCACCTTGAAACCCTGGTAGCAGGCGACCGTGGTAATCGTAATCCCGAAGCAGAACGCCTTGGACAGCCCGAAGAAGGCGTCCTGGGTCCGGAAGAATTCCCGCATGCCTCGCTCGAAGTCCGGTATGCTCACCTGCATCCGGTCGATTGCCGCGACCATGCCGGAAAGCACGCCGATCACGTCGGCGAAGACCACGAGGACCGGGAGCATGAACATGCCGGCGATGATGCGGGGAATCGCCAGGTAGACGATGGGATTCATGGCCATCACCTCGTAGGCGTCGATCTGTTCCGTCACCCGCATCGTGCCGAGCTCCGCCGCGATGGTGGCGCCCACCCGTCCCGACAGCACCAGGGCGCCCAGGACCGGCGCGAGTTCGAGGACCACCGATGACAGGACGACGCTGCCCACCAGGTAGGCGGGAACGTACCCCTGGAACTGGTACCCGGTCTGTACCGCGGTCAC
>JAJECR010000319.1 GCA_022821935.1 Candidatus Latescibacterota bacterium | reverse complement strand
TCGGAACTCCTCCCGTGACCAAAAGTACCGGACAAGGCCATGACCGTTTGAATACGAACCTGATCCTGCGGCCAGGTTGGTCCGGTTGGTCCGGTTGGCCTGGTCTCCAGGTGAAGCGATGAAGCGTGAACTGGACGTGCTGTCCGTGGGGGACGGCAACCTGGACGTCTGGATGCGGGTGCCGCGCCATCCGGACCGGCAGGCGGGCGGCGCAAGGGCAATCGGCGTCGTCGGTGATGCCAGTCTTATCGGCCCGGGAGGCGCGGCGGCCAACGTCGCCCTTGGCGTCGCCCGGCTGGGGGCTCGCGCGGCCTTTGCCGGCGTAATCGGCGACGACGCGGCGGGTGACCGGTTCAAGGAACGCATGCAGACCGAAGGTGTCGATCTGTCCCATCTCCACGTCATGGCGGGACAGGCGACCTCCCTGGCCTGCATGTTCGAGACGCCGGACGGCGAGTACGAATTCTATGTATGTCCGGGGCCCAGGGCCATACCCGCCCACTGCCTTGCGGACGATTTTGTCCGGTCCGCGCGCCTCCTGTACCTTACCGGCCATGTACTGACCGAGGATGAATCGACCTGCCGGAACATGCTCGACGCGATGGCTGTCGCGGGCGAGGGGGGCGGGACGGTCGCCTTTGGCCTGGGCAAATACTGGCTGAATCCCGCACTGGAATCCCGCGCGCGCGAGGCCTTGAAGCACACGGACATCATCATTTCAAACTATGTGGAAGCGGAACAGCTCACCGGCCGGGAGTCGGTCCATGACGCCGCCAGGGATCTGCTCGAGGCTGGTATCGGGGTCGTGGCGGTGACGATGGGCGACCGCGGCTGCCTGTTGGCTACTGAAGATCGCCTGGTTGAGCAGCCTGCGTTCCATTCCGGAGCCGGCTCCACGGTAGGCGCGGGGGACGCTTTTGCCAGCGGCCTCCTGTACAGTTACCTTGCGAATGGGAATCCGGAAGAAATGGCGGCGTTCGCCAATGCCGCGGCGGCCATCAAAATCGGTACGCCCGGTGCGGTAGAAGGACTGCCTGCTGTGGATGAGGTATGGGCGTTTCTTCAGGAAAACGGATGGCGTACGGCCTGAATTCCCGCTACTTTCTGCTGCCGGTATAAAAGGGCAGTTTCACCACTTCGGCGGGGATGTGCCTGCCTCTTATTCCGATCGCCACGCCCGTACCGGGTTCCGCCAGATCGACGGGGACGAATCCAGTCCCGATCCCGTGGCCCAGCGTGGGTGAGATGGCTCCGCTGACGACCTGGCCTACCGGTACCCGTTCGTGGAGGATTTCATATCCCTGCCTCGGTATCCCACGTTCCAGCAACCTCAGTCCCACCAGCTTCCGCTTCACGCCTTCACGCCGGATACCCACGAGGGCGTCCCGCCCGATAAACCCCGGTTTCTTCAGCTTGACCGTCCATCCCAGGCCGGCTTCGATCGGATTGATCGATTCGTCGATCTCGTGACCATACAGCGCCAGACCGGCCTCCAGCCGTAGCGTGTCCCTCGCCCCCAGTCCGCATGGCGCCAGGCCGCGCGAAGCGCCGGATTCGAGCAGGAGATCCCACAAGGCGGCCGCCTGTTCCGCCGGGTACCAGATTTCGAAGCCGTCCTCACCCGTGTATCCCGTACGAAAAACCCTGGCTTCGATACCTCCGATGCGCGTTTCAACGAAACCCTGGAATCCGAGCGTATCCAGTTCGGCTTCCGCCAGGGGGTTCAGGATCGCCTCGCTGGTGGGGCCCTGCAGGGCGACCAGCATGGTCTCCTCGCTCAGGTCCCGGATCTCGACGTTAAAGGCTGCGGCAGACCTGCGAAACCAGTCCAGGTCCTTTTCTCTGTTGCCCGCGTTGGGAATGATCAGCAATCGGTCCGGCATACGGTAAACCAGGAAGTCGTCGATGACCCCGCCATTTTCCCTGCACGCCAACGTGTACTGGGAGCAAAAGGGCTTCAGCCGGTCTACATCGTTTACCGTGATGTGATTCACGAAGGCCACGGCGTCCGGACCGTGGATCTCCACACGTCCCATATGGGAAACATCGAACAGGCCGGCGTCCGCGCGTACCGCGTGATGTTCGGCCAGTATGCCCCTGTACTGAACCGGCATCTCCCAGCCACTGAAAGGCACCAGTTTCGCACCCATTTCCACGTGGCGTTTGTAGAGCGCGGTTCTTCGCAGGTCCGACATGAGATACTCCTTAATCCGTGTATCGCCGATCGCATGTAACGCAGGGGCATCCAATGATGTCAATACAAAAACGAGATACACGACGACTTTTCGACTGATTGGGTCAGACTGATTTCGAAGCCGACGAACAACCATCACCTTACAACAAAGGAACTTCCTCATCATGTTAAGAAAACGTCACCTTGCCATCGCGGGTCTGTGTCTTTACATCGCCGGGAAAGCGGCGGGTACGGAAATCGTCATAACCGAGGTCCTGTCCGACCCGGTATCTGAGTCCAAGGGCGAATTCGTGGAACTTTACAACACAGGGGATGTTCCGATAGATCTTGAAGGCTGGTCACTAGGCGATCCCAGGGACGTAAACGATACGATTACGGATTTTACCGGTCCGCATGATGTCGGTCTGGCGGGTACTGTCCTGGAACCCGGCGCATACGCGCTCGTCGTAGATCCGGATTATGAAGGAGCATACGGCGGCCAGATTGCCGCGGGCGGCGATCCCGCGCGTGTCCTGATGCTGACGATAAAAGGAGACCGCACGCTGGGCAATGGCCTCGGAAACAGTAAAGATCTGGTTTTCATCAAGAAAGACGACTTTACGATGGACCAGTTTGAATGGACCGAATCAGCGGGTGGAAACGGCGTGTCATGGGAGCGAATAAGGCTCGACATTCCCGCTGATGAACCCAACCTTTCACCGTCCATGCATCCGGACGGATCGACTCCGGGGTTCAGGAACAGCACAGCAGGCGATCCCATCGCAATACCGGAGCCGGAAGAACCGACCGAACCTTCCGAGCCGACGCAGCCGGAGGTTCCTGAAGAACCTGAGAAGCCCGTGGAACCGGTCGAACCCGTGGAACCGGTCGAGCCCCAAGAACCAGTCGAGCCCGAGGTGCCAACGCAGCCGGTTGAGCCCGAGGAACCGGACGAACCCGAAGAGCCAGCCGAGCTTGAAGTGCCCGAAGATTCCACAGTGCCCGAAGATCCCGCTGAACCGCTGGAGCCGACGCAACCGGGGGAACCCGAGGAACCATCGGTGCCGATCGGACCGGGGGAACCCGAGGAACCATCGGTGCCGATCGAACCAGGGGAACCGAATGTCCCCGGACAACCGGACGGCAACGTGATAATCAATGAAATCATGTTCAACCCCGGTACCAACCGATCGGAATGGATCGAGTTATACAACGCAGGGAGCCATGCAGTTGATCTTGCGGGTTGGTCATTGCGGCTGGATCACTTGGACAAGGCGCGCGTCCTGTCCGATGGCCATCTCGCGCTCGAAAGCCATGGGTATCTCGTGATCGCGCATGATATGGTCCAGTTCCGGGCATCCTATCCTGCATTTGACGGCCGGGTGCTGGAACCCCACGGCGGATGGGAAAGGCTGCGCAACAGCGGCGCCCGCGTTCTGCTGCTGGACGGCAACAGAAATGTTGTCCATGCGGGGGTCTACGACGAGGAATCAAGTCCGGACGCGGGCTATTCGTCGGAACTGGTAAACCCGGACTTCGATCCACCGGTCTGGGGACCCTCAGCAGCCATTCTGGGCGGCACTCCGGGACAAAGGAACTCGTTGTATGTCACCCGTATCCCGGACGGCGTTTCACTGCACGTGAGCAACAATCCATTCTCCCCGGATGGAGACAACCACGAAGATGTCTGCCTCGTTACGGTCGATCTGCCGGCATCTCACGGGATTCTCCACGCGATGGTTTTCGATATCAGCGGACGTTTCCTCAAGACCCTCATCGATCAGACCGCCGTGGCCAGCCGTCACGTGTTTACCTGGGACGGAACGGACCAGCACGGACGACGGCTACCCGTCGGTCCTTACATTCTATACGTCGAACAAATGTTGCCCACGCTGAACAGACTGACAGCGTCCAGGCACCTGTTGGTGATCGCTTCTTCGCCGTGAACGGGGCGGATATTCTACTTGACACGGCAAGTCCGGACGTCTTGATTACAGTGGCTTCGGCAACATGGCCCTAGGTCGCCTCGGGCTGAATCGGGTCGTGCGTACAGAGATGGATACATGAACAATATCGTGGTATTCAGCGGCTCTTCCCATCCTGCCCTGTCGGAAGAGGTATGCCACTATCTGAACGTACCGCTGAAAGCCAGTACCCTGACACGATTCAGCAATGATTGCCTCCAGGTCCAGTTGAATGCGAACTGCCGGGAAGGTGATGTCTACATCATCCAGCCCCTGGGACCTCCCGTGCAGGAAAACCTGGTGGAACTGCTGTTGATGCTGGACGCCGCGCGGGGGGCGTCGGCGGCGCGTACTACTGCCGTGCTTCCCTATTACTCCTACTCGAGATCCGACAAAAAGGATGCACCTCGCATATCCATCGCGGGACGCCTGGTAGCCGACCTGCTGGGAACGGCCGGAGCCAATCGCATTCTCACCCTGCAAATGCATCAACCGCAGGTTCACGGTTTTTTCAGCATCCCGGTGGATCACCTGAACGCGATCAAGGTCCTGGCACAACACTTTCAGCAGCGCGATCTGAGCAACACCGTTGTCATATCTCCGGACCTGGGCAATGCCAAGAACGCCGCTCATTTTGCGCGGCAGCTGATGTTGCCGGTAGCAGCGGGAAACAAGCGCCGCATTTCGGACGAGAAGGTCGTAATCGACATGATCGTGGGCGACGTTTCCGGAAAGAACGCCATCATCATGGACGATGAGGTCGCGACGGGCGGCAGCATTATCGAACTGATCGAGCGATTGAAGGAACGGGACGTGCAGAGCATTTCTGTCGCCTGTACGCACGGCATCTTCAGTGGAAGGGCTGTCGAGCGGTTCAAAGACTGTTCCCTTATCGACGAGATCGTCACGACCAACACGGTACCTATAGACGAAGACAAGCGACTTCCCAACATGGTGATTCTCTCCGTCGCCTCGCTTCTGGCCGAGACGATTCGCAGGATACACCACGGAGAATCGGTGAGCAGTCTGTTTGCCGATACGATGTAGCTCCGACTTGAGCTTTCAATCCGAACCTGTTTCACGGTTCAGCACGCCGGACTTGTTTTCGAACGCGTTATTAACCTGTTCCATGGGGGAAAAAGATGGACAAGATCAAAAGGCGCGAATTCCTGAAGACGGCATCGACGGCCGGATTGGCCGGCGGAGCCGCATTGATGGCCGGATGCGGATCGGCACAGGAAGGCGGCGGTCCCGCTATCCGCACGGACAAGACCTATGAATGGAAGATGGTCACCACCTGGACGCCGAACCTGCCCATACTGCAGGAGAGTGCACGGTTACTCGCAGAATGGGTGGAGGAAATGTCCGAGGGAAGGATGAAGATTACGGTGTACGCAGGCGGCGAGCTGATCCCGGCTCTGGAGGGATTCGAAGCGGTGAGCCAGGGGGTGGCGGAAATGGGACATGGCGCCGCGTATTATTGGGCGGGCAAGGCGCCTGCCACGCAGTTCTTTTCGTCGGTACCCTTCGGAATGAACGCGCAGCAGGTCACGGCCTGGCTCTACAGCGGCGGCGGCTTGAAGTTGTGGGAGGATATCTACGCCCCCTTCAACCTGATTCCCATGCCCGCAGGCAATACCGGGTTCCAGATGGGGGGCTGGTTCAGGAAGGAAATCAATACCGCCGACGACCTTCAGGGCCTGAAAATGCGCATACCCGGCTTGGGAGGTGATGTGATCAAGCGGGCGGGCGGTTCGGCTATTTTGTCTCCCGTTGGCGAAATCTACACCAACCTGGAACGCGGCGTCATCGACGCCACCGAATGGATCGGCCCTTACCATGATTACCTCATGGGTTTCTACCGGGCGGCCCAGTATTACTACTACCCGGGCTGGCACGAGCCGGGAACCGTGACGGAACTCATGGTAAACAAGAGCGCCTTCGAGGAACTGCCGCCGTATCTGCAGACCGTGATCCGAACCGCGGCGGCCCGGTCGACCCACTGGGTGCTGTCCGAGTTCGACGCAAGAAACAACGAATACCTTCAGAAAATGATCAATGAAGAAGGCGTGCAGCTTCGGCGGTTCCCGGATACCGTGCTTACCACCCTCAAGGGCTACGCGGACGAGGTCATCACCCAATTGATCGATTCGGACGAAGACAGCAGGAAAGTGTACGAGTCCTTCACCGCTTTCCGGAAGACCGTAAGCGGCTGGACGGACCTGGGCGAGAAGATCTACTACTCGGGCGCCATGGGGTAAGA
>JAJECR010000013.1 GCA_022821935.1 Candidatus Latescibacterota bacterium | reverse complement strand
AGCACTGGCGCAACGTCGTGGATATCAACCTGACTGGCGCGTTCATCGGGACACAGGAAGCGGCCCGCCGGATGATTTCCCGGGAGGCGGGCGGTTCGATCATCAACGTATCTTCCGTCGCCCAGTTCGCCGCGCAGGAAGGCGCTTCTGCCTATTGTGCCAGCAAGGCCGGGCTGGACGGTCTCACCAAGTCAGCGGCCATCGAGCTGGCAGCGCACGGCATCCGGGTGAACAGCATCGCGCCGGGCGACGTGCACACGGAGCAAAGCGATCAGCCAAGAGAAGACGCGGTCGGACGAGGCGCTACGGGGAAGTTCTTCCGGGACACGCCCCTGAACCGCCGAGGCACACCCGAGGAAATCGGCCGCGTGGCCGTGTTTCTGGCCAGCGACGAGGCGAGTTTCGTTACCGGCGCCACGTGGCTGGTGGATGGAGGGTTCCTGAGTTACTAGCTGGCCGTGAAGGCCAGATGCTGACAGAACGCGGCGACAGGACGGCGATAGGACGCTGGCTTCAACGCCGCGCCGACTTTACTACCCGAGTGCCTGCGACCTGAGTGCCTACCACCTGATCCCCTTCTGCACCGGTCCCGTGTGCTGATCGCTTCGTTCCTCGATCGGCCAATCCCGGATATCGTCGATCAGTTCGACCAGGCCATCCACGGACGCGTTGAAGATGATTTCGCCCTTCTCGGCCGTGGCCGGCGTCGGATCTCCGTGGACCCCCAGGCCCGTCCACCGGCCCCAGAAATCGTTAAAGCGCACGGTACCCGTGCTGTCCGACGAGAAGTACTTCCCCACCCGGTCCATGTCCGGCGCGGCCTTGTCCATCTTTACCCGTTCGCCGGCCAAGTGGAGATACAGGGACGTCTCCAGTTCATCCGCGTGGGCCAGCACCTCCGATTCCTTCACCTCGTTGAAAGCGTCCACCAGGAAAGTGAAGTAGTTGGCGGCGAAACAGAGCGACTCCGTGGCCAGCACCGTCTTTCGGGCGACCAGATCGACGAGCGGGGAGTTGGAGCCGTGTCCGTTCACGAGCAGGATCTTCTGGAAGCCGTGGTAGGCCACGCTCTTGGTGATGTTCAGGCAGAAGGCGATGAAGACCTCGGGCTCGATGTGGATCGTGCCCGGGAAGTCGATGTGGTGCAGGTTCAGGCCGTAGCTGACCGTGGGCAGGACGAGGACGCGGTCCGGGATGCGGCGTCCCAGTTCGTGGCAGACCGATTCGACGAGAAAGGCGTCCGTATCCAGCGGCAGGTGCCTGCCGTGCTGCTCGGTGGAACCCGTGGGCAGGACCACCACCTTCTGCATGGCGATCGCCTCGTTCATATCCTCCCAGGTCAACCGGTTGTACCGGTATTCATCCCGCACGTTCATTCGGGTCTCCTCTCATGCTACGCCGGGCCTCTTCACATGCTACTCCGGGTCACTCCTCCTCTTACGCCCATCTCTCATGCTGTTGCGGGTCTACGTTCACCCGTCCGGGATCTCGATCGGAGTCCGCTTGCCCACGCTGGGGGGCCGCAGCAGGTCGCGCTGCAAGTCGTTGGCGGCCAATTCCCGCTCCTGGTCCAGCCTTTCGGCCGAAGCCCAGGCGGAATACCCGGGCGAATACTTGTACAGCAAGGCGCGTCGCCGCTGGTCGGAGGTCCACGTAGTGGTGCCGTGGACCAGCGCTTCAGTGAAAATGAGCATGTCGCCCGCCATGAAGGAGGGATTCGCGACCAGGTGGGAATCCACGGGCGGACGGAAACGGAAATTCGACTTGTGGCTGCCAGGGACGCAGATGAGTCCGCCGTCGCCGGGATTGACATCCTCGAGGGCATACATGACCACGATCAGGCCATTGTACATCTGCCCGTCGAACCACTGGTACTGATGCTCGCCGTGGTCATGCCTGAGACCGCCGTGCAGGTTCGGTTTCACATGGCCCCGCTCCACGGAAAGTTTGTCCATCTGCAGTCCGTAGGCGTGGTCCAGCCGCAGCCATTCCCCGATCATCGTGCGGATGATCCGCAGGGTCCGGGGGAGAGCCATGAGTTCCAGGAAGACCGGATCGAGCGTGAGGAAGGGGAATCCGTGGGCGTCGTCCGCGAGATGTTTGTCCAGGATCCCGTTCATGTGACCGACCTGGTCCCGGGTCAGCATATCCTTATAGACGATGTATCCGTTGAGGTCGAATTCGAAGATCTCGGCTTCGGTCATGGTATCCTCTCACGCTTCGGGTATCTCTACCGGCGTCCGGCCTTCGATGCTGGGCGCCCTGAGCAGGTCGCGCTGCAGGTCGTTGGCGGCGAGGGCCTGCAGCTTCTCCCAGTTCTCCGGAATCGCCCAGGTGGAATGCCCGGGCGAGTACTTGTAGAGCAGGGAGCGCCTTTTGTTCGACGAGGTCCACGTGTCGGATCCATGGACCAGCGCTTCTGTGAAGATCAGCATGTCGCCGGCCATGAGCGTAGGATTCACGACGAGGTGGGAATCCGGCGGGGGCTTGAATTCCACGTTGGTCTTGTGGCTTCCCGGGACGCAGATAAACCCGCCGTCGCCGGGGTTGACATCCGTGAGCGCGTACATGACCACCGTCAGGCCGTTGTACATCTTTCCGTTGAACCACTGGTAATGGTGCTCGCCGTTGTCCTCCAGCGGGCCGCCGTGGAGGTTGGGCCGGATATCGCCGCGCTCCACCGTGAGCGTGTCCATCTGCAGCCCGTAGGCGTGGTCCAGTCGCATCCAGTCCCCGATGATCGTCCTCAGGATATTCAGGGTCCGGGGCAGAGCCATGACTTCCATGAACACCGGGTCCAGTTCCAGGAAACGGAAATTGTAGGACTCATCCGTGAGGTGTTCGTCGAGCACCCCGTTCATGTAATCGACCTGGTCCCGGGTAAGCATGTTCCGGTATATGATGACGCCATTCAGGTCGAACTCGAAGATTTCCGCTTCGGTCATGGTGTCGGCTCCGCCGGTGCGCCCACGGCGTATGGAGGAAGGGTATTCCTTTTTTTCCACTGCCGCCATTCCTTCTGCATCTTTTTCTGTCGCTGCTTATCGGCCCACGCTTCCAGTGGCACGTCACCGGGTTCCGGGCGCCAGAACCTGGAAGCCGGATGGGCCGGGTCGCCGTCCTGGTAGACCACCCCGTCCTCTGTCGTGTTGGAGCCCAGCAACTGGCGCTGTACGGGCGTGCATCGCGCCAGTAATCTGGCGTCCTGGCGGTCGTAGTCCCCCGGGCGCGCCCACCGGTAGTTGTACCCGTAGTACAGGCATTTGCGCGAGCGGTCGGACAGGTTGGGCGTCAGGCAGTGCCACAGGGCCGTCCGCCAGACCATGGCGGTACCGGGCCTTACGTTTACTTCCACGATGTCCTCCGGTTCGATTCGGTAGTCCGGATCGTGGATCAGTTCGGGCGAACGCCGATGGCTGCCGCGCACCACGCAGATGGCCCCGCTGTTGACCTCGGTGAGGTCGGTCAGGTAGTATCCGACCTTCACCTCGAAGAAGGGGATGATGCCGTTGGTGATGGGGTAACCGTAATTGGGCGCGTCGGAGTGCCAGGGAAAGAAGCCGCCGCTGGCCCCAAGTTCTCCCACCGCGTGATCTTTCATAGGCGGCCGTACGTCCACGTGGGAAGTGCGGATCTGGATGTTCACCCCCATGACGTCCAC
>JAJECR010000051.1 GCA_022821935.1 Candidatus Latescibacterota bacterium | reverse complement strand
TGACCTGCATCCGGGAGGGCGTGACGCTTCCCGCGGCCGGGCGCCTCCTCCGGTCGAATGACCAGCACGCCCTGAAGGGTCCCGGGGATATGGCGCGGCGCTTTGCCGATGACCCGGCGTCCCTCGAACGCACCCTTGAGGTGGCCGACCGCTGCACCTTCTCCCTCGGGGAATTGCGCTACCGCTACCCGCTGGAGCGCCTGCCGAAGGGCAAGACGTCCATCCAGTACCTGGAAGAGCGCACCTTCGCGGGCGCGGAACGCCGCCTGCCCGGCAAATTCAGGCAGCTGATCCCCCAGTTGAAGAAAGAACTCGCGCTGATCCGGGAGCTGGAATACGAGGGCTATTTCCTGACCATGCACGAAATCGTGGAATACTGCCGCCGCGAGGACATCTTCTGCCAGGGCCGCGGGTCGGCGGCCAACTCCGCCGTCTGCTTCTCCCTGGGCATCACCAGCGTGGACCCCACCGAGGTGGACCTCCTCTTCGAGCGTTTCCTGTCGAGAGAAAGGGCCGAGCCGCCGGACATCGACCTGGACATCGAGCATAACCGCCGGGAAGAGGTGATCCGGCACGTGTACCAGAAGCACGGGCGCACCCACGCCGCCATGGTGGCCAACGTCGTCCGCTACCGCCACCGGTCCGCCATCCGGGAGGTGGGCAAGACACTGGAGATACCGGCAACCAGCCTGGACCGCCTGGCCAAGCTGATATCTCACGAACGCTGGGACGGGGCCTTCATCCGGCAGGCCGGCCTCGACCCCGAAAACCCTGCCCTGCGCCACCTGAACGTCCTGGTGCGGGAGATCCAGGATTTTCCCCGCCATCTCTCCATTCATCCCGGGGGCTTCATGCTGGGCCATTACCCCGTCCACGACCTGGTGCCGATCGAAAACGCCACCATGGAAGGGCGGACCGTGATCCAGTGGGACAAGGAGGACGTGGAGGACGCGGGGCTCTTCAAGGTGGATCTCCTGGGCCTGGGCGCCCTCAACATGCTGCACCTCGGCTTCGACCTCCTGCGGCGGCACCGCCGGATGGAACTCACCCTGGCCGATCTCCCCCGGGAGGACGCCGCCACCTTCGACCTGATCTGCCGCAGCGACACGGTGGGCGTGTTCCAGATCGAGAGCCGGGCCCAGATGGCCATGCTGGGGCGGCTGAAGCCGCGCACCTACTACGACCTGGTGATCGAGATCAGCATCGTCCGTCCCGGGCCCATCACGGGCGGCATGGTCCATCCCTACCTGCGGCGGCGCAACGGAGTGGAGGAAGTCACCTATCCCCACGAATGCCTCAAGCCTGTCCTGGAGAAAACCCTGGGCGTGCCTCTCTTCCAGGAGCAGGTGATGCAACTGGCCATGGTGGCGGCGGACTACACCCCCGGCGAGGCCGACCAGCTCCGGCGGGACATGGCCGCCTGGCGCCGTTCGGGGCGAATCGACCGGCACCGGGAACGGCTGGTCTCGCGCATGATGAGGAAGGGTATCGAGCAGGAATTCGCCGAACGCGTCTTCCAGCAGATCCGGGGGTTCGGCGAGTATGGCTTCCCGGAAAGCCACGCCGCCAGCTTCGCCCATATCGCCTACGCCACCGCCTACCTGCGGTGCCACTTCCCGGCGGAGTTCACCTGCGCCCTGCTGAACGCCCAGCCGATGGGGTTCTACTCGCCCGCCACCATCGTCAACGACGCCCGGATACACGGGGTGGAGGTGCGGCCGGTGAGCATACGCCACAGCCGCTGGGACTGCACCCTGGAGGAGATTGAAGCGGAAGACGCGGGCGATCGCACCCGGTTCGCAGTGCGCATGGGACTGCGCTACGTCCAGAGACTGAGCAAAGGAGACTGGGAGGTACTGGCACGGACCATGGAGCAGGCCCCCTTCCGGGATCTTCCGGACGTCGCCCGGCGGAGCGGACTCCACGAGGACAAGCTGGAGTCCCTGGCCGAGGCGGGTGCCTTCGCGTGCTTCGGCCTGGACCGCCGCGGCGCCCTATGGCAGGTTCTGGGGACCGAAGTCCGGCGGCAGCCCGGGCTGTCGCTCGACAGCCGAACCTCACCGCCCCGGTTTCCCTCCCTGAACAATCTCGAGACTATCGTCTGGGATCATCAGGTCAGTGACCACAGCGTTCTGGGCCACCTCCTGGAACCGCTGCGTCCCGGTCTGGCCGCCCAGGGACTGCCCGCGGCGCGGGAACTCAACGGAATGCCGGACGGCAGCCTGGTCCATTACGTGGGCATGGTCATTTGCCGCCAGCGTCCGGGGACCGCACAGGGCGTCACCTTTATGACGCTGGAGGACGAAACGGGGTTCGTGAACCTGGTCATCTGGGAGAAGATATTCGAGCAGTATTCCTCGCTGGTCAGGACGCTTCCCTGCTTAGGCGTGACCGGAAATCTGCAGGTGGGCGAAGGGGTGATCCATCTCGTGGTCGAGGCGGCCTGGGATCCGAGGCTGGAGGACGGGTCGCTGCGTCTCAAGAGCCGGGATTTTCACTAGTCTTGCAATCAGCCGCTATCGGTACTTTCACTTGGCCGGCAGGGATGCGGCGTAGGCCGCGGCACGGTCCACCCAGTCCTGCAGGTCTTGCGCTGATGCGATGCCCGGTGGTTCCACCAGCGCCCATCCCTTCATGGTCCGTCCCGCGATGTCGGCAGGTTTCGTGTGCGGTTCGGCCAGCGTCTCGTCGTGCTGCATACGGTCCAGCCGCACGATGATCGATTCTTTCCAGGTCCCCACACACATATTGCCGTTGATCATGAAACAGACGCCGCCGAACATGTTTCGCTCGGAGTATCCGTTGCGGTTTGAAAGAATGGAACGAATCCGATCGGCTAACACGTCATTGCTCATCCTGACCTCCACTTTCCGTCTTCGATGATAGCAAGTGCATTTTTATGTAGATACATTGTATATACAAGAAGAATCTACTCAGGCACGAGCGTGGACCGGAACGTGTCACTGAAGTATCGACTACAGATTTGAATGTTGAAGATGGACCCGGTGTCTATGTCTGTTGGATAGGCGGCGCAAGATCCAGTACTCATAAAGGAGATGCCCGTGGCGCGGCGTGATTGGTACTGTGAGGACGTTCTTTCCGGAAAGATTGACGTGGAGCGCGTGTACGAGGACGATCTGGTCCTGGCGTTCCACCATCCGAGACCCGTGGCCCAGGTCCACGTGGTCGTGATACCGAAAGCGCACGTTGCGGGACTTCTGGATGAGGCCGTTCTGGATGGGGCTCTTCTCTCTTCAATGATGCAGGCAATCCGGAGCACCGCGGCTTCTCTCGGCCTTCTGGATGGCACGGGGTTCTACGTAAGGGCCAATGCGGCGGCCCCCGGCGTGACTCCCCACATGCACTGGCACGTTATCGGTCCGGGAGCTGGTGCGCACTGGCCGGAATAGGTCTGCTTCCAATCATCCGGCCACCGCGCTACTGCGGCCGCCTGCGTTTAGATTAGATATGAACGGGCTCTGTTTCTCCTCCATTTATCAGATAGCCGCTTTGTTTTCCGAAATGACATGCTTACGATAACCCGACCTGGTTTAGAGGTCGCGAAATGAACTGGCCCTTTGTTGTCTCGATAAACTCGGTTTCGGGAGGCGGGAAAACCGCCCTGGCGACGGCCCTGCATCGCTCTCTGCCAAAGTCGGCACTGTTCTGCTTCGACGACTTTGATGGCTCCAACGTCTATCCGGAGGATTTCTATGAATGGAGCCGCCGGGGTGCCGACGTAACGGAATTCGACTGCCCCGGGATGAGAAAGGCGGTCGACGAAGAGATCCGGAAAGGAACGGCAAGACAGATCATACTTGATTATCCGTTTGGACGCCGCCATCCCCGGTTCGCCGACGTCATTCATCTCGCCGTATTCATCGATACGCCACTTGACGTAGCCATGGCGCGTCGGATCTTGAGAGACTATTCCGGAACGAGCCGGAAGTCCCCGGAAGCGGCACTGGATCATCTACGGAGCGAATTGACTCACTATCTTGCGAAGGCTCGACACCCGTATCTGGAAACGTACAAAGACAAGCGCACGAGTGATCTGATTCTGGACGGGTGCCGCAGTCTGGACGACTTGAAGAGCGAGGTCCGGAATAGAGTCGTTTCGGTGATGAAACCGTAGCCCTGTGCACGCGCCAGACAAAACCTGCCGTGGCGGGTTACTACCACCCGCGAGTTCGTTACGCAGAAGGTTGGCTGGTTCAAGATGCCTGCGAGGGAGGTTAGCAGTTGAACCAGAAACAGACGTCTATTTCAACTTGCTTTTCCTACGAGCGATCGCTTGAAGATCTGTTCCCTTTGATCTCCTCTGCTGGATTCACACACGTGTCCCTGGGTGCTAAAGAGCCTCACTCCAGCTATCTGAGCGTATCGAGAAGAGGTAGTCTTCTCCAGCTTCTGCACGACGCCAACCTGCGAATGGACTCGATTCACGGCACTCGGCTTGATCTGCCGGGAGCCCATTCCAGCCTTACCGCTACCGCCGAGGCCGCCGCTTTTCTCGACGTACCGGTTATCGTCGTCCACGCGAGTTCGTTTGATTTCTATCCCAGCGAGTTTGACGAACGCCTGGAAGTGGCACTGAATACGTGTGAGGCCTTGTTGCCAGTTGCCGAAGACACCGGGGTGAGATATGCTCTTGAAAACGTCCTCCCGGGTCCAGCGACGGATCTTGTCCGTTCCGCACTTGAGCGTTTACCCAGTGAACATTTTGGTTTCTGCTACGACTCCTCGCACGACCAGATAGGTGGTCCGAAACCTTTTACTTTGCTTGATGTCTTGGGAGCCAGACTTCTGGCCCTTCATTTGTCCGATCGGATCAGGGATCATGTTGACCACGTCGTTCCTGGCGAAGGGTTCATAGACTGGGAGAAACTCTGTGAGAAAATCCGTCGTTCCGCATACGCAGGACCCGTAAGCCTAGAAGTGTTAATGGATTTCTCTGGTTTCAAGGACCAAGTTGAATTTCTGCGACAAGCCTGCAGGCAAGCTGAGAGGCTCTACCCTCTGGTTTTTGGTGAGAATGCCGAGGGATTGTGAAATCCTACACGGGCAGTGCGCCCATAATATGGCGTCATGGCCTGTGTGGCTTCAGTCGCCCGGTCCTTTGAGCAACGCATTTTGCGGCGCATGAACCTCCTCCCTCGAATATCGCCCTGCCGGCTCGTGATCGACGGCGTGAAGTACGTGCATCGTTACGACGTTCTGACGGATGAGGCGTGTGGAATCAGAGCGTAGGATTGGCAACGGAACATCGCAAGTGTGGCGCAGATTCCTAGATTCAACTCGAAAAGTCGACTTATACTGATAGGCCATTTTCGGGTCGTGTATGCGTTTGATATCTGGGGCCTACTGCGCTTGATCTCCCCGTATTATGCGTCAAACCACGATCAGGTCGGGGATCATGCGATTGATTCATACATCATGTCAGGAGCAAGCCGAGGAACGCGACAACTGTAATGGACGAATACCAAAGTCAAAACCGGGTCGCTGTCTGGGGCGTACCCGAAAACACTCGATGGTGGTTTACCGTCGTCTTTCTGGTCATCACGGTAGCAAGCCATGCCGTATTCTGGAAATTCGGGGTTTACGCGCTTTCAATTGAGCTTGTCTTCGATTACATTATCAAGGTCGGCGGATCATCATTATTCGCCACGTTTACGATTATGGAAGGAGTGGATTTCATGGGATGGCTCTACGAATCCATAAAACGACGACACAGGGAGGAGGGTCGCGAGGAAGGCCGCGAGGAGGGTCGTGCGGAGGGCCGGAGAGAAAGAGACCAGGCTTACAGGGAGTGGATCAGCAGGGAACAGGAGGCTGGCACGCTTGGCACGCCGAAGCAAAGTCCTCCACCGTTTCTCGATGACGTTGTCTCGGAATCGAAACGAGGCCAGGCATAAGCCTGCATAGAAGCAATCAAGACAGGGCCCTTCAGTTGTCGTCTAGTTTTAGTATCGAATCCTGAGGATTATCAGTCACCCGCGGTCGGGATGGAAGTTGAAGTGAGCCTCCCTCGTCTCTCCCGGCCTTCTCGCCAAAGCTCTCGTCCGCGCTATCATCATCCATCCTGACACACCGGAATCACTCGCCGTACTTGGAGAAACAGGTGCGTAAGAACCGCCAACTCTCTGGGGGCTGTAGCTGCGGAGAGGTACGATACAGACTTCTGAACCCGCCACTTTTTGTGCATGCGTGTCACTGTCTCGACTGTCAGAAGGCGTCCGGATCCGCCTTCGGGATTACGACTATTGTTTTGGAAAGCGATATCACATCAGATCATGGGGTGATTGTTCCGAAGCCTTCTGATGCAAACCGAACGACGTTTATCTGCGGGTCCTGCGGAGATGTTATCTACAGGACTGCTTCGAATCATCCGGCCACCGCGCTACTGAGTTCGCGAACACTGGACGATATGAGGGTGCTTGAGATCAACGCACACATTTGGACCAAAGAAAAGCACGCCTGGATTGAGCTGCCGGCTCATGTTCCGCAGTTTGTAAAAGGATACGACCGTAGCGAGACGTGGCCTCGAGAGAGTCTGGAGCGCCTCGATAACGCACTGAGGAAAGCTATCTGAACCTCCGCCGGGCAATTGGTCCGTGAACGAAATTCGAACGTTGGTATCGGAATCGGCCTGCACCCCGGTTATGCCGCGGCCCAGCGTATGTATGTCATGAGGGGATACCTTCCCGATGCCAGACCCCTGACCTACGGGGAGGATTCTGTCACCGAAGGCCAGGAAGTAAGACGGATGATGCGCTTGTAATTCATATGACCAAGAAGATAGAGCAGAACCGGCCATCCGAATGAAGGATAATGCCAAATGACCATTGGTTTCAGGAAGGCTGTGGAGGCAGACTGTGAGTTTTGCTACCTCGTCCGAGCGCTAGCGTTCCGAGAATACGCGGAGCGGGTGAGGGGTTGGGACGAAGAACACGAAAGAGCCTTACACCGGACGCGGTTTGCGTCACAGGAATTTATGGTGATTCAGTCAGAGGGACAGGAGGTTGGGATTCTTTCTGCAGAAACAAAACCAGATGCCATAAAGGTTTTTCAGCTATTCATTCTTCCAGAACATCAAGGCAGGGGCATAGGGAACAGCGTAATGGAGCATCTTATTCAGAAGGCGGCGCAATCAAGTCTTCCTCTTCGATTGCAGGTAATTGATGGAAATGACCGTGCGCTGTCATTCTACAAAAGGTTAGGATTTCAGCAAGTGGGAGAGACTGAGACTCACATTCAGTTGGAGAGACCTTCTTGAGACGAAAGTTCATCGGCCCAAATGCTGGGAATAGTCAGTGACCGCTGAAATCGATTTCAAACTGTGTCACTACCGACACGAGGGTGTGCTGTACCTCGGCGTGACCGGCGTGACGCGGAGCTGATC
>JAJECR010000384.1 GCA_022821935.1 Candidatus Latescibacterota bacterium | reverse complement strand
AACAGGCTGACCCGGCAACCGAGGTCCTTCAGTTCCGCGATGACCGGCTTGAGCCTTTCGGCGTTGGCCTTCACGTCCCAGCCGTGGTCCGAGGTGAAGGCGTCCGGATCGTCGGGGACCAGCGTGGCCTGGGTGGGCCGGGTTTTGCGGACGATGTCCATGACCTGGTGGAAGGGGTTGCCCTCGATATTGTATTCGATCTCCGGGTAATCCTTCAGCATCTCGGCCAGGTCGTCCACGTCGCCCGGCGTAATGTGGCGCTGGTCGGGCCGCGGGTGCACCGTGATACCATAGGCCCCGGCCTCGATGGCGGTGCGCGACGCGCCGGTCACGCTCGGTATGCCGTGCACGCGCGTGTTCCGCAGCAGGGCCACTTTGTTTACGTTGACGCTCAGCCTGGTCATGGGTTCCGTCCTGTTAAAAACAACTGAATAGACTCTGTATTCCCCTTAAACGCCTGTTTCCTTCAATCCATCACACACAATCGCACATCCACTGAATCGTACATCACACTGAACCGTCGCTTCGCGCCGCCTGTGTAGACCAACTCTGGCACGCCGATCGGCGGCGCAGGATCACCCGGGCATCCACGGCGGAAGGGCTCCGTGCGCCGGCAATCGGATGAACCGCGCGTTGTTGATGGCCGGATGGCGCAGGATCTCGTCGATGGACTCCTGGGGCGGGACGTCGTCCAGGTTCAGCACGCCCACCGCCTTCCCGCCGGGTTCATTCCCCAGTCTGCCCACGGCCATCTGGGCGATGTTGACCCGGTACCGCCCGAATGTATCGCCGATGGCACCGATGATGCCGGGCACGTCGCTGTGGTTGAAGATCAGGAGATTGCCGTCCAGGTATGCCTCCATGCGATGTTCGCCCAGGCGGATCAGCCGGGGCATGTTGTTGCCGAACACCGTGCCGTCGGCCCGGTATGTCTCGTCGCCGCAATCGATTTCCACGCTGATGGCCGAGGTGAAAAATCCGGCCGCGCTGCGGGTCTGTTCCGTCAGGTGGATACCCCGTTCCCGGAGCAGCATCTCGCCGTTGATGATGTTGACTTCTTCATCGAGGGCGTGTTCGAGCAGTCCCGCGCAGAAGGCGGAAGTGAGCAGCCGCGTGTTCTCATCGACGACCTTGCCCCGGTAGGTGAGGCGGCACGCCCGCGGACCGCCGCTGTGCCACTGGGAAAGCAGGATGCCCAGCCGGTAGGCCACGTCGAGATAGCCGCCCAGCGCCTGGTACGTGTTTGAATCGATGGTGACGGCGTTCACGGCGTGGCGGACTTCGCCCGTGACCAGGAAATTGACCAGCAGGTCCACGGCTTCCACCGCAACGTCGGCCTGCGCCTCTTCCGTGCTCGCCCCGAGATGGGGGGTGCACAGTACGCCGGGCATGTTGAACAGCGGACTGTCGACGCAGGGTTCTTCTTCATATACGTCCAGTGCCACGCCGGCCAGTTTGCCGCTTTCGAGACCCTTTATCAACGCGTCTTCGTCGTAAATACCACCGCGGGCGCAGTTGACCAGCCGCGCCCCCGGTTTCAGCAGGTCGATTTCCGCGTGGCTGACCAGGTGGCGCGTTTCCGGCGTGAGGGGCGTATGCACCGTCAGGTAATCCACTTCCGGCAACAGTTCGCGCACGTCGTTGACGTATTCCACGCCCAGCTTGGCGGCCTGTTCGGGCGACAGGAAGGGATCGAAACCGATGACACGCATGGCAAAGGCCTTTGCCCGCACGGCGACTTCCCGCCCGATGCGGCCCATGCCGACGATGCCCAGGGTCTTCCCCGCCAGCTGGACGCCCGTGAACGCGCCGCGGTCCCACCGTCCTTCCATGAGACTCCTGGATGCCGGCGCGATGTTGCGCGAAAGGGCCGCCATGAGGGTAAAAGCGTGTTCCGCCGTGCTGAGCGTATTGCCGGTCGGCGTGTTCATGACCACGATGCCCTGGCGGGTCGCGGCCTCGCGGTCGATGTTGTCCGTCCCCACGCCCGCGCGGACGATGCCGCGAAGGCGCCGGCTGCCCGCCAGGACCTCCGCCGTGATCTTCGCCTCGCTCCGGCAGATGGCCCCGTCGTAATCCTGGAGGGCCTCGCGCAGCGCTTCGCCGCTAAGGCCGGTGCGCACGTCGTGGGTTACGCCCTCCGCCCTTTCGAGCCGATCGAGCCCTTCCCGGGCCAGTTTATCGAGGACGATGATGCGATGCATGACCATGCTGTGAATTCCCGGACCCCGGAACGGATACCGGTGCGTGAAACCGGTCAAATCGCCTGCCGGTTCGAGGCCATTCCCTACTTCATTCGACTCCCGTTCAAACGCGATCGAAAAAAACGTAAAATACCTTGCGCCTGCGCTTCTTATCAACCTATTTTTCCATGGTAAGCTGGTAAGAACTTTCCTGCCATCCAGACCCGTCAGTATTTCAAGAGGCGGTACCGCGCCCGGCCACTCCAGGTGAACCGCGGAACCTGCTTGAAGGGCGAACCCCGTGTCCTCGTTTGTACACCTGCACAACCACACCCACTACAGCCTGCTCGACGGCGCCAGCCGAATCGAGGATCTCGCCTCTGCCGCCAAAGACTTTGGCATGCCCGCGGTGGCGATGACCGATCATGGAAACATGTTCGGCGCCGTGGAGTTTTACAAGACGGTCAGGGACGCGGGACTCCAGCCGATTATCGGCTGTGAACTGTACCTGGCGCCGGGCAGCCGGAAGGAAAGACGTCCGATGAGAAACGGCGACCGGGCCGATCAGACGACCCACTTCGTCGTGCTCGCCCAGAACGCCACGGGCTACCGTAACCTGATGAAGCTCACCTCCGCCGGATACCTTGAGGGATTCTACTACAAGCCGCGCGTGGACATGGAGCTGCTGGAGAAGCACAGCGAGGGATTGATCGCCACGTCCGCCTGCGCGAAGGGCCCCCTCGCCAACCTGGTGGTGGACGGCCAGATCGACCGGGCGCGGACGAAGTGCGGCCAGTTGAAGGAGATCTTTGAAGATCGTTTCTACCTGGAGATCCAGGATCACGGGCTGGAATTCGACAAGACCATCAACAACGCGATGATCGACTTCTCCCGGGAGTTCGACCTCCCGATCGTCGCGACCAACGACGCCCATTATCTGAGGCGCGGCGACGCGCCAGCCCAGGATGTGCTGGTCTGCATCCAGACCGGCAAGGAACTGAACGACCCCAAGCGGCTCAGGTTCGCCACCGACTCCCTCTACTTCAAAAACGCCGATGAGATGGACCAGTTGTTCGGCCACGTTTCAGGCGCCCTGTCGAATACGGTATCGATTGCCGAACTGATTGAGTTCGAACTGGAAATGGGCGAGTTCAAGTTCCCCCACTTTCCGCTCCCGGAAGGATATGACAGCGCGGACGCCTACCTGCACAAGCTGTCATACGACGGGATGGCGGCGCGTTACGACACTGTTACCCCTGAACACAAGGCCCGGCTCGAATACGAACTGGGCGTCATCAGCCAGATGGGTTACCCGAGTTACTTCCTCATCGTCGAGGATATCGCCCGCTTCGCCGCGGAGCAGGGCATCCCGCTCATGACGAGAGGCTCCGGCCTGGGGTGCATGGTGGCTTACGTGCTGGGCATTACGAACATCGACCCCATCAGCTACGGACTGCTCTTCGAACGCTTCCTGAACCCCGAGCGCGTCAGCATGCCCGACATCGACATCGATCTCGCGGACCGGGAGCGGGACAAGGTCATCAACTACGTGGTGGAAAAGTACGGCAAGAACAGCGTGGCCCAGATCATCACCTTCGGAACCATGGGGGCCAAGGCGGCGATCCGCGACGTGGGGCGCGTCCTCGGCATGTCTTACGGCGACGTGGACCGCGTGGCCAAGCTGGTTCCGACCGAGCTGAAGATCACCCTCGACCGGGCCATCGACCAGGTCCCGGAACTGAAGCAGATGGCCGACGGCGGCGGCACGGAAAGCCAGTTGATCCAGTACGCGAAGACCCTCGAAGGCCTGGCGCGCCACGCGTCCGTGCACGCGGCGGGCGTGGTGATCACGCCGGGCGAGCTGACCGACTACGTGCCGCTGTACAAGCCGAGCAACAAGGATACGATCGTCACCCAGTATCCCGGCGAGCTCATGGAGGACATCGGCCTGCCGAAGATGGACTTCCTGGGGCTGCAGAACCTGTCGGTCATCCAGGACGCCCTCGCGATGATTAAGGATACGACGGGCGACGAGATCGAGCTGGACGACATTCCCCTGGATGATCCGAAGACCCTGGACCTCTTCCGAAGGGGCGAGACCACGGGGATCTTCCAGTTCCACAGCGGCTGGCTGCACGAGTTCCTGCGGCGCCTGCGGCCGGACGGCGTCGACGACCTGATCGCCATGAACGCGCTATGCCGGCCGGGCCCCCTGAACGGCGGGGTGGTGGACGACTACATCGACCGCAAGCACGGACGCAAGGAGGTCACCTATCTCCACGCCGTGATGGAGACGGCCCTGAAGGAGACCTACGGCCTCATCGTCTACCAGGAGCAGGCGATGCAGATCGCCCGGGACATGGCAGGCTACACCCTGGGCCGGGCGGATTTCCTCCGGAAGGCCATGTCCAAGAAACTACCCGAAGTCATGGCCGAAGAGCGCCGGGATTTCGTAGACGGTTCTGTCAAGAACGGCATCGAGCGGAGTATCGCGGAAGAGGTCTTCGGCCTGATCGAGTATTTCGGCGGTTACGCGTTCAACAAGAGCCACTCCGCCGGATACGCCGTCCTCGCATTCCAGGAAGCCTACCTGAAGGTGCACTACCCGGTGCCCTTCATGGCCGCGCTGCTGTCGAACACCATGTCCAATACCGAGGAAATCGTCGTCCTGATCAACGAATGCAGGAAAATGGGCATCGAGGTACGGCCGCCCGACGTCAACAGAAGCGACAAAACCTTCGGCGTGGAAGGCGATGCCATCCGGTTCGGACTCTGTGCGATAAAGAACGTGGGGCAGTCCGCGGTGGAATCCATCGTCGAGGCGAGGGAGGAGCATGGATCCTTCGAAGATGTATTCGGGCTTTGCGAGCACATCGATCTGCGCCTCGTCAACAAGCGGGTACTCGAAAGTCTGATACAGGCCGGCGCCTGCGACAGCCTCGAGGGGCACCGGGCGCAGATCATGGACGTGCTCGACACGGTTATCGACGGGGCGCAGGCCCGCCAAAACGACCGGGAAAAGGGCCAGACCTCCCTTTTTGAGCTCGACGCGACGGGCCCCGGAGCGGGACTGGAAATACACAGGCCCGTGCTGCCGATTGTCGCCCGGTGGCCGGCAAGCCAGGAACTGGGCTTCGAGAAGGAACTGCTCGGGTTTTACGTAACGGGACATCCGCTGAAGGAATACGAGGAAGACATCCGGGCGTTCACGTCGGCGGAAATGCGCCGTCTCGACCAGGCCAACGGTCGGCAGGAGAGCGTCGTGGTCGGCGGTATCGTGACCGAGATCAAGCCCATCGTGGACCGGAACGGCAAGACCATGGCCTTCGTCACGCTCGAAGACTTCTCCGGGTCGGGCGAGATACTCGTCTTTTCGGAACCGTACGCCATGCATAGGGAACTCGTGACGATCGACGCGCTGATCCTCGTGCACGGACACATATCGAAAAAAGAAGAGGACAACAAGGTCATTGCTTCCGAGATTATCTCATTGACGGATGCCCGGGACAGGCTGGCCCGATCCGTCGTGGTGACCATGGAGCATGAACAAGTCGAGGATGAAAACCTCGCTTCGCTCAAGAACGTGCTAGAGACCTACCCCGGAAACTGCGACTTGGTGCTCGAGGTGTCGACAACCGAACATGGCGAGATCGGTGTCAAGGCGGGGAGTGACTTCCGGGTCAGGCCCTCGGACGAAATGCTGAAGTCGATTCGCGAATCGATCGACGCGAAACGCGTTCGACTGGCCGGCGCTCCTGTGCACAGCGGTGAAAGCGGTTGGAAACCGGTGGAGATGAACGGCCGGAGACGGAACGGCGGGCGCCGGAACGGAAGCGGGAAGTAGGTCTTGGTGAATCTTTGTTAAAACAACATGAAAGTCGACTCACGTACCAGAGATCGTGCGAGTTGGCTTGGGATGCGACGACATGAGAAACGTGATGAAGCCTTAGCTATGGCGGGAGGTTGTATGTCATACAGAATGATCACAACGTGCATTGCCATGCTGGTTTTTGCGGGTGTCTTTCTGGCCGCAGGTTGCGGCGGCGGGGACTCCTCTCCGACCAGTCCGCCCACTCCCCAGCCACCCACACCGCCGCCGACCCCCCCGCCGCCGACTGTCTCTCAAATCGAGGTCAGTCCGGCCACGGTTTCTCTGGAAGTGGGTAAAACGCAAAGGTTTGTCGCGACCGCCAAGGCTTCCGACGGCTCCGCGATAAGCGGCGTCAATTTCACCTGGTCCAGCAGTAATACTGCTGTCGCAACGATCAATTCCGGCGGTGTGGCAACCGCGGTAAGCGCCGGCACGGCCACGATCAGGGCGACTGGAAACGGCATAACAAGCGCGCCGGCGACAATCACAGTCACTGTGCCGCCCGTGTCCGGTGTCACGGTCTCTCCTTCCTCGGCTCAGGAGTTGATGGTAGGAGAGATGGTCACCTTTACGGCAACGGCCCGGACGGCAGGAGGCGCCGTCCGCGATGGTGTCAGTTTCACCTGGACGAGCAGCGACACCGCGGTGGTGGCCATAACTTCCGCCGGTGTTGCGACAGCCGTCGGCGCCGGCACGGCAATGATCCGTGCCACGGCCGATGGCATATCGAGTTCGCCCGTTATGATAAACGTGAGTGAACCACCGCCGCCCGAGCCGGTGGTGGCGACGGTAACGGTGAGTCCGGCGGAAGCGTCAATTGAGGAGGGGCAGACCCAGCAGTTTGAGGCCATGGCCGCGACGGCAGATGAGACTGCGGTCCCGGATGCGGAGTTCGCGTGGTCGAGTTCGGATACCTTGGTAGCAACGGTCGACGAGAACGGGCTGGCGACCGGAGTCGGAGCCGGCGAAGTGATGATCATCGCGACGGCCGACAGCGTATCGGGCGCCGCGATGCTGACCGTGACAGAACCTCCACCTCCGCCACCGCAGATGGTGTCGACGGTGACGGTAAGTCCATCTGAAGCATCGATTGAGGAGGGGCAGACGCAGCAGTTCGAGGCCATGGCCACGACCAGTGATGGAACAGTGGTCCCGGACGTGATGTTCACGTGGGAGAGTTCGGAAGAGATGGTTGCGACGGTCGACGAGAACGGGCTGGCGACCGGTGTGGGAACTGGCGACGCGATGATTACGGCGACGGCGGACAACGTTTCCGGTACCGCGATGCTGACGGTGACCGAACCGCCGCCCCCGGAGCCCGTGGTATCGACGGTGACGGTGAGTCCTGATGCCATGATGATAACGGTTGGAGGCATGTTCCAGTTCACCGCCATTGCCACGGCCGCCGACGGCATGGTGATTGATGACGTGGAATTCACCTGGATGAGCGATGATACGGCTGTTGCCACGGTGAATGAAACCGGGCTGGTAACGGCGGTCGCTGCAGGTACGGCGATGATCACGGCCACGGGGAATGGCGTGACGAGCAGGCCTGCGACGGTCACCGTGGAGGAAACGGCGCCGGTAGTCGCCAGCGTCGAGATCGTGGACGCAATGCCGTTGAGGCTCGAGGTAGGCGACACGCACCAACTCATGGCCGTTGCCCGGACTTCGGATGGGATCATGGTGGGTGGAGTGGCCTTCGAATGGTCGAGCGACGACAAAGGGGTGGCGACCGTTGATTCAACCGGCCTGATTTCAGCGGTAGGAGCAGGCATGGCCGACATTACCGCCATGACGGAAGAAGCAACCTCCGAGCCGGTTACCGTCACGGTTGCCGAACCTCCACCGGAAGTGGACCGGATCGAAGTTATGCCAATGTCCCGTTCAATTGAGGAAGGCGACACGCAGCGGTTTACAGCGAGGGCTTATGACTCGGATGATGAGAGAATAACCGGCAAGTCTTTCCGTTGGACGAGTAGCAACACCTCCGTTGCGACGGTAAGTCCATCGTCCGGTACAGCTACGACCGCTACCGGGGTCAATGTGGGCTCCACGACGATCACAGCAACTGTAGACGGTGTGTCTGGCACGGCAACATTGAGGGTGACCGAGCCCCCGCCCGTAGTGGACCGGGTTACTGTGTCGCCAACGTCCCGCTCAATCGAGGAAGGCGAAACGCAGCGGTTTACGGCGAGGGCTTATGACTCGGACAATAATGTTATTTCAGGTAAGACCTTCCGTTGGACGAGCAGCAACACCTCCGTGGCGACGGTAAGCCCATCGTCCGGGACGGCAACGACTGCTACGGGGGTTAGTGCGGGCACCACTACGATTACAGCGTCAGTGGATGGCGAGTCCGGTACTGCGACCTTGAGAGTGACCGAGCCGCCACCCGTTGTGGACCGGGTCGATGTGTCGCCATCGACCGCGTCGATCGAGGAAGGTGAAACGCAGCGGTTTACAGCTACCGCACGAGAATCGGACGGCACGGTGATCTCGGGCAAGACCTTTACCTGGTCGAGCAGTATGACCTCCGTCGCGACTATTAGTCCATCTTCCGGGACGTCTACGACGGCTACGGCTGTTGACGCGGGTTCCACGACGATCACAGCATCAGTGGACGGCAAGTCAGGTACGGCGACATTGACCGTGACGGCACCGCCCCCGATGTTGAGGAGTCGAACCGCAACGCTTTCGGGCAGTTATTCAGCTCGTGGGAGTTTAACGTTAAGTGAAGTCGCTGGCGGAAAACTCAGGCTGACGATAACCAATTTCAGAAGCACCGCGCCTGATACCTGGTTGGCTCTTTCGGAAAACGAGATCACTGACTGGGCTGAAAATGAAACCTTACCCAGCTCAGCGCGTAGTTTCGGTGAAGTTACAGGTCAAACAAGTGTTGATGTAACCTTTACACCTCCATCGGGCAAGGATATCGACTCCTACGACTATGTCACCCTATATTGCAGACTGTTCGACTTGCGCATTTCCTCGAATCGTCTGAGTAACTAGACCCTATAAGGAGCAGTTGTATGAAAAGGTTGATCTTCTCCATGTTCCTCGTTGCTGTTATTCTGTGCCATAACTCCATTGCCTATGCGGGCGGATGGACCCAGCCGAAGGGCAAGGGGTATTTCAAACTCAGCCAGCAGATCTTACGCGCCGAATCACTGAACCATTCGTCCGGAATCAAACGCGAGATTCCGAAAGTCAGCGGCAATACGACGAGTCTTTACGGTGAATTCGGCTTGATCGACCGGGTGACACTGGTGGGCTACATGCCGTTTTATACGAGTTACAGCATCGATGCCGAGGGGATCGATTCAACAACAGGCATTGGAGATTGGGATGTAGGTCTCCGGATCGGTATTCTGACAGGCGGACCAACGGTGGTCAGCCTGCAAGCCCTGGCCGGTTTGCCGCTAGGAGATTCGGGGGGCGATATCGTCTTCTGGACCGGAGACGGCGAGTTCAACCAGCATTTCTCCCTCCAGGTGGGTCACTCACTTTACCCTGTTCCCGCCTACATGAAAGGGGAAGTCGGATACAACAACCGAAAGAGCAGTGACGTTCGTGACGATAACTACGCTGACGAGTTGCGGTATAGCCTGCAGGCCGGATTCACGATCGCCGAACGAGTCGGTATCGCGTTGAGCCTCCGCGGCGTACAGGCCCTCGACCGCGCGGATGACGAATTTCACGAACGCAACGATATCGAGTACCTGTCCTATGGGCCCCAGGTCGATTTCTACGTTACGCCCAATGCGGGAGTAACCGCCAGCATGACGCGGTTCACCCGTGCCCGTAACATGCTGGACGCGCCTACCTGGGAATTCGGGGTGTTTGTGAAACTGTAGGCGGTCGGAGGAGGCTGGCCGATCGAATAGACTTCAAAAACTGGTCTGAGCCGCAGATCATCCGTTCATATGAATCGCGTCGAACACAGGCGATGATGTGGAATTTCCACATTCTACGGGGAGATAGCACATGTCCAGACTCGTCATTGCAGGCGCCCTGCTCGCGGGGTTCCTGCTTCAGTCGGGCGCGGCCTATGCGGGCGGATGGACCCATCCCAGGGGGAAGGGCTACTTCAAACTGAACGAGCAGGTGATCAGGAGCGGTTCGTATTTCCGGCCGTCGGGCAGGAAGATCGACATAACGGACCAGAGCCGCTATACGACCAGCCTGTACGGGGAGTTCGGCTTGGTCGAACGTCTTACGCTGGTCGGCTATATACCCTTCTACCAGCGCATCAGTGAAGACCGGCCCGGGTCCGAAGCCAAGACGGGCACCGGGGACTGGGAGCTTGGAGCGAGGATCGGGCTGCTCACCAACCGGGCCACGGTCGTGAGCATCCAGGTCATGGCCGGATTGCCGCTGGGAGATTCCTATACCGACCAGGAAGTCGGCCTGTTCACCGGCGACGGTGAATTCAACCAGCTGTTTTCGCTCCAGGTCGGCCATTCCCTGTGGCCGACGCCGGGTTAACTCAAGGCGGAAATCGGCTTCAACAACCGTGAAAGCAGTTTTTCCGACGAACTGAGATACGCCTTCGAGGCGGGGTTCATGGTCGGCGAGCGGATCGGGGTTTCAGGATGGATTCGCGGGGTGAAAGCGCTGGGCATTGAAGACGAATGGACGAGGAACGATCAGCAGTACGTGTCCGTCGGACCCGAGATCAACTTTTATATCACGTCCAACGCGGGGATCACCGCGGGCGTAACGAAGTACACCGGCGCGCATAACGTGTTGGACGCCCCGGCCTGGGACATCGGTCTTTTCATGAAACTGTAGCCGGGCTTCGCGCCGCGTTAGGCCGATACCGAATACCACGTTCCCCGCGAACAACTCGGGGAAACCCGGAAGAAAGCCATGGCCCGCCGAATCCGTTTGACCTTCATCGACGAAGGCGTCTCGGTCGATGCCGAAATGCTCGAGGACGAGGCGCCGGAGACCTGCCAGGCCGTCTGGAACGCGCTGCCCCTGGAGGAAGAGGGTATCCACGCCGTGTATTCGGGCAGCGAGATCGCCTACTTCCTGTCCGAAGACATCGTCATTCCGCCCGAGAACCTGACCAGCCGCACTTTGCCTGGTGATATCTGCTACTACCGCCTGGAACCCGGTCTCATGCATGGGTGGCTGGACGGGATCACCGAGCTTTGCTGGTTCTACGGCAGGGACGGGCGACCCAACATGCCGGACGGCCCCGTCGCGGTGAATCTCTTTGCGCGGATGATTGGCGATACGACCGATTTCTTCGAGGTGTGCTACCGCATCCGGCGTGAAGGGGTGAAGCGCGTCCGGATTGAGCAGGTAGCCTGAATTCGATTCGCAAGAAATTCCGTCTGAATCCGTCTAATATTACACACAGTTACGCTCAACAAGCTTACGGTAAGCCGGAAAGCCCTTCCGGCCGGTCGGTTCGCTGCGTACCAGGCGTAGTCCTTCCACCATCGTCACGGGACCTTGCACGGTTATGCAAACCCATTTCAAATACCTTGCAGTATTGCTTTGTATCTCCTGTCTGTTCCTGTCGCGTTCCGCTTCCGCCGACCAGATAGACGGCGCCAGACTCTATGAACAGGCCTGCGCGGCCTGTCACGGTTCGGACGGGCGGGGCCGCTCAGTCGAAGATCGCGGTTTCGAACTGGAACTTCCCGACTTTACGGACTGTGAATTCGCCTCCCGCGAACCCGACCCCGACTGGCACGCCGTGATTCACGAAGGCGGTCCGGTACGCGCCTTCGACCGGATGATGCCAGCCTTTGGGGATGCCCTAACGGACGAGCAGATCTACGCCATACTCGGGCATGTCCGCACCTTCTGCACGAACGATGACTGGCCCCGCGGCGAATTCAACGTTCCAAAGCCCCTGTTTACCGAAAAAGCCTTTCCCGAAGACGAGACCGTATTCAACGTGAGGTTGGACACGGACGACAGCAAGGCCGTGATCATCGAGCCGGTGTACGAAAAACGGTTCGGCCCCCGGGGCATGGTCGAAGTGAAGGTCCCGTTCGGCAGGCGCGAGTCCCCACGGGACGACAACGCAAATCTGGGATTCGGGGATCTGGGGCTTGGCTACAAGTACGCCCTTTACCACAACCTGGCGCGCGGGAACGCCTTCAGCATTGGAGGCGAGGTTATCCTGCCCACGGGCGAGGAGGAAGACGGTTTCGGATCGGGCTCGACGAAACTGGAGCCGTACGCGGCCTTCGTACAACTGCTGCCCGGCGATGCCTTTTTACAGGCACAGGTACTGGGCGAGATCGCCGTCAGCGGTGACTCGGAGGACGAAGCGGCCGCTCGGGTGGTGCTCGGCAGGACCTACTCGGAGGGCGAGTTCGGCCGGGCATGGAGTCCCATGGTGGAGGTGCTGGCTTCCCGCGAACTGGTGTCCGGGTCCGACGTCACGCTCGACCTGGTACCTCAAATGCAGGTTGCCCTGAATACGCGGCAGCACATCCTCCTCAACGTGGGGGTGCGGTTCCCGGTCACCAACCGGCAGGGCCGCAAATCGCAGATCGTCATGTACCTGCTGTGGGACTGGTTCGACGGAGGCTTTCGCGATGGCTGGTAGCTGCGCGGGCAGGTTGTGGGCCGGGCTGTGGGGGTACATTGCACTGGGGTCGCTTGGGCTGTTCGCCTGGCTTGCGGGCGCGTCGGTCGTGGCGGAGACCGTGGACCACAACACCTTCTCCACATCCGATCAGTGCATCGCCTGCCACAGCGACCTGATCAACGCGGACGGGCAGAATGTGTCCATTGGCCATGTCTGGCGCGGGTCCATCATGGCCCATTCGGCGCGCGACCCCTACTGGCAGGCCTCCGTGCGCCGCGAGGTGACGGACCATCCCGGTGCGCAGGCCGAAATTGAAGACACCTGTTCGACCTGCCATATGCCCATGGCGCGGACGCTGGCCCGCGCGGAAGGCGGTCTGGGAAAGGTCTTCCAGCATATCGAGGCCGCCGGCAGGGGCGACGAACGCGCCATGCTGGCCCTCGACGGGGTATCGTGCACCGCCTGCCATCAGATCCGGCCCGACAATTTCGGCGAGGAATCCAGTTTCGACGGCAACTTCGTGATACGCTCCGAATCCGGCACCGATCCGCAGATATTCGGGCCCTTTGACGTGGATGACGGGCTGAGCCGGGTCATGCAGTCCGCCACCGGTTTCCTGCCCGACAGTTCAACGCACATCCAGCAGTCCGAGCTGTGCGCCACCTGCCACACCCTGTTCACGACGAGCCTAGACGGCGAGGGGCGGGAAGTTGCCCGGTTTCCGGAGCAGACGCCCTACCTGGAGTGGAAGCACAGCGCCTTTGCGGAATCCCAGAGCTGCCAGGCCTGCCACATGCCGGAGACCTCGACGGCCCCTATCTCCTCGGTACTGGGTGAACCCAGGGAGGATTTCTCGCGGCACGTCTTCCGGGGAGGCAACGTCTTCACGTTGCAGCTGCTCGACAAGTATCGCGACGAACTCCTCGTGAACGCGCCGTCGAGCGACCTGCAGCGCGCCGCCGAAGAGACCCGGAATCACCTGCAGACCGCGACAGCCCGGTTGAATGTGCTGGAAATCTCCTGCGATGAGGACCACGTCGTCATCGATCTCGAGGTGACGAACCTTGCGGGCCACAAGCTGCCGACGGCCTACCCGTCCAGAAGAGCCTGGATCCACCTCGCGGTGCACGACACGGGCGGAAACCTGCTGTTCGAATCGGGCGCCATGCGCTCCGACGGAAGCATTGAGGGAAATGACAACGACACGGACGCAGGCGCCTTCGAGCCGCACTACCAGATGATCGACGACCCCGGCCAGGTGCAGATCTACGAACCGATTATCGCGGATGGATCGGGCAGGGTCACCACGGGACTCCTATCGGCGGTCACTTACGCCAAGGACAACCGCGTGCTGCCCGAGGGATTCGACAAGGCGACCGCCGATGCGGACATCATGGTGCACGGGAGGGCGCGGGAGGACGCGGATTTCCGGGCTGGAAGCGACAGGATCCAGTACCGGGTCGCCACCCGGCCGGGTGTGCGGGAGGTTGTAGTCAGGGCACGGCTGATGTTCCAGACCATCGGCTTCCGGTGGGCGCAGAATCTCGCCCCGTACGACGCCCGTGAAACGAAACGCTTCGTAACCTACTACAACGACAACGCCTCGGCTTCGGCGGTCCTTCTCGCCGAGGAAGTTAACCGGCTGAGCCTTCCGTAGCGTCGGATCCGCCACGTACCGGTCGCAGATGCCCGTGGGCACGTGGGACAGCTGTCTCCGCGCACACGGGACAGCTGTCTCCTTGGCCTGAACGCCCACTGTACCGGTCCCAGCGTCTCACCGGCCGACTTTTGCCAGGTCCATGGGATTCGACCACGCCTTCGTGCCGTCCGGCGCGATGATCTCGAACCTGACCCACCTTACGTTCGGCCGCAGCCTGAACGTGGCCTCTTCAAAGGTCTTGCCATTGCCTGACCGGTCCCGGTATTCCGTTCCGTGGGAATCGAATACGGCCAGTATGCTCTGCGCCTCCGAACACCGGATGCTCGCTTCAACCACCCGGTTTCCATCGCCCGCATCGTCGACGCGGCGCAGCTGAATGTCGTTGATCTCCGGTCCGGAGCTGACGTAGGCGCAGCCCCGCTCCAGCGCGTCGATGATCGCTTTCGCCGAACGTTCTTTGACCTTCACCATGTTCCAGCCGCCGTATGTATCCCTGTTTTCCGATTCGAGGGCGTGGGAATCATCGTTGGACAGCGCGGGGATCGGCCGGCCCAGTAGATCCATCCAGTCGTCCCAGTGCACGGAGGACTCGCCCCGTCCGGCGCAGCGGCAGGTGGTGTTGAAGACTTCGACGCCGGCCAGGCCGTGCAGGGGAAGTGTATCCCGGAGGATGTTGACCGAACTCCAGTGGGGATGGGCGAGCCAGATCGAGCCGCCCTGGCGCTTGACTTCGTTGATCACATGCTGCGGCGGCATGCTTTTGGAATCCATGTCTTCGTCGATGTTGTAAGCGAGAAAATGGTGGGTCTGGCCGCCAAATGGGTTTTCGGGGTGGATCTCCGCACCCTGGACCAGCACGAAATCGTCCGGCGCGCTTACCGTGTCGATTCGGGTGATCTTGTAGTGGTCGGAAATACACAGGAAGTCGTAACCCTGGTTGACGTAGCCGTCCAGCCGTTCCTGCGGGGACGGCTTCCCGTCGGAATTGGTGGTGTGGGAATGCAGGTTGCCCTTGAGCCAGAAGTATCCCTCGTCTTCGATTTCGAAAGGGCTGATCAGTCCGTCGCTCGCCATGGTACGCTCCCTTGAGTCTGGCGGTTCCGTGTTGCCGTGAATAGATTTCTACCTGTGTCCGACGATCGCTTACGGTACATAGTCCGGCATGAACCAGATTAACCAGCGGTTGTGTCATCCCGGCCTCGGCTTTATTCTGCCGCGTCATCCCGGCCTTATCTCAACTCGGACGTGTACGTCCTGCCGAAGCGGTCCGTCGCTTCGACCACCACCTTCCCCGCCTCGGGTGATACCGGCGCGTAGAACAGGTGATTCGCGGGGACCGGCTCCACCCATGGCCGGCGTTCGGGAATGTCCGCCCCCCTGTGCAGGGACTCCGCAAGGGGATCGGTCCCGGGTCTCCGGGCCATCGCCCCCTTCCGAATGCCGTCTTCATACCAGACGACACGCCACCCGGGCTCCCAGTCCCAGACGTTCGCGACGATCTCGTCAGGCGCCCTGGGATCGGCGCCCCGCAGATAGACCCGCATCTGGTGGTTTTCATTCAGCCCCGTGGACTTGTAGCGCCACCGGATATCCGAGCCGTCGACCTCGTAGACGCCGTAGCCGTTGGGCGTCCCGTCCCAGCAGATGGGACCGCTCCACCAGGCGCCACAGACCGTACCCTGGACGATCTCGTGCACCCCGCCCTCGAAGATGTGCTCGTGTTCGTGGACGTGACCCGAGAACACGTGGGCTTTATAGGGTTCAAGCAGACGATACATGCGCTCGCGGTTCACGGTCGTGGACGATATGGACGGGCTGTCGTCCCCGGTTCTGATATGCCGCGTGGTGTACTGGGGGATGTGATTGAAGACCACCACGGTCCTTCCGAGTTCGATGAGGGCGAGGTCCTGGGCGAGCCAATTGAGCTGGTCGTCGGTCACGTAGCCGATGTAGCCTTCTCCGTGCCAGAACACGTTGTCCAGCACGATATAATGGACTTCCCCGCGTTCGAAGGAATAGAAGTTGGGACCGAAATGACGGCAGAACGTGCGGACGGATCCGTCGTCGGTCGGACCGAAGTCGAGGTCGTGGTTGCCGACGACCTGGAAGAAGGGCATGCCCATCCGTTGGACGCCCCGTTCGTACTCGGGGTACAGAGTCAGATCGTCGAACATGATATCCCCGCAGCCCACGCCGAAGAGCCGGCGGCCGGCCAGCGCAGCCGCGGTCGCTTTCACGTCCGGCACGGTCTCCGCGTGGAAGAGTCCCATTTCGTAGGCATCCTGGGTCTGGGGATCGGAGAGAACCAGGAATCCGTGGCTTTCATCCGATCCGTCCAGTTCCGCGAGATCGAAGCGCGCGGCCATCTCCCCGGAGTCGTCCGGCATGATCGGCCGATAGAAGGAGGCCGTCCCGCTTGGATTCTGCTCCAAAGCGTAACCATCGGGCGTGGAGATCGATACGAAGGACTGGAGCGTGTTGGACACGATTTCGAAACGACCTTCCGCGTCCGTGGCGGTGACGGTCAGCCCGTCCGTTACCGCGACGCCAGCCAGGCCCGCGCTACCGGACAGGACGCGTCCGGAGACGCGGACCGGGCGCACGGCGGCCACCGCGGCACTCCTGGCCTGCGGCGCGTAGGGGTCCGCCAGCACGGGAAAGGGGGCGGCCATCGCCGCGGCCACGAAGGCCGCCTGCTTCAGAAAGGCTCTCCGGGTCAGGGCTTCACGTTCTTCGGACCGGGTCGATGACCGGTCGACTTCATCGGGTTTCGGTTTAAGGCCGGTGTCCATCAAAAGGCTTCCTTTCAACAGCCGGATCAGGATCCGGGGAAAATGGGGATGGCCGGTGAGCCATCCACTTCGACAATAGAGGAACGTATGAGTTGATTATACAAAGTCGACACCTGTTGAAACAGGTTTTTGTAGGCAGCATATGCAGGTTGCGCCGGTCCCGCGTGCTGGTCTCAGAGTCCATCGAGCTATTTGGCCAGTCGAATGGCATTTCACCATTATAAATGCTTGATGTAACGACTTCGTGATCATATCATTTCAATTCCATGAACAAAGCCGAAGGTCCTGCTGACTCCTCCGAATTCCTGTCCATTCCCGAACCCGCCGGCGCCTACGCGGAGCCGTGGTCCTGGAAGAAGTTCAGGCACATGCTCGGTTTCTTCGGACCCGCCGCGCTGGTGGCGTCCATGGCCGTTGGTGCGGGCGAGACCATTCTGGTCACCGGCGTGGGCGCCTGGGCGGAATACGGCCTGCTCTGGCTCATCCTGCTGAGCGTGCTGGTCAAGGGCGTCGCGGTGACGTACCTGCTGGGCCGCTTCACGGCGGTGAGCGGACAGCCCTTCGGCCGCATGCTGGCGAAGCTGCCCGGTCCCCGGGGCTGGTTCATCCTGACGCTGCTTGTTATCGAACTGCTCGCCTTGAGCATTGCCCTGACGGCGGTCGCCAAGCCCTGCGGGAATCTCGTCGTCCATATCTTCACGGACTCGCTGCCCGTGGGTCCGACGGATACCTTCTGGGAGAACCTGGTCACCACGGTGTTCCTGGGTCTGGCCATTGGGCTGAGTCTGCTCACGTCCTACGACATCCTCGAAAAGCAGCAGATCATCATCTGCGGCATCCTGGTCTCTGGCACCATCCTGGCCACGATCATCGTCTGGCCCAGCATCAGCGGCATCCTCTTCGGCACGCTGTCCGTCGGGAACCTGCCTGCCGCCCCCGACTGGGCGCCTTCGGCTGCGCGTGAGGATTACTTCCTGAACCTGGTCACCGTATTTGGGTACGTGGGGGGTACGCTGAGCACTTACCTGGCCTATTCCGGCTGGGTGGCGCTTCGGGGCTGGGGTTTGACGGGGAATTCCGAAGTGGGGCGGCTTGGCGGCCGGATCGACGGCACGCTGAAGATCAGATACCTCAAGGAAGATGCTTCCCAGGTGAAACGCATGCGCGTGCTGCTGTCTCCCCTGAAGTGGGACGTGTCCATGGGGGCGCTCGTGCTCTTCATCGTCACCGCCGCCTTCATGATCGCCGGCGCGGTCGTGCTCTACCCGCGGCAGACGGTCCTGCCCGGCAACGCGTGGGACCTGCTGACGAGACAGTCGTCCATCTGGGCGCAGATCCACGCCGCCCTCATCCCGGTGTACTACGTAGCCATTCTCGCGGCCCTCTGGGGAACGCTCGCCACGATACCGGAGGCCCTGACCCGCTTCACCCACGAGTTCCTTACGGCCGTCTGGCCGCGCTTTGCGTCTTACTCCTACCGCAGGCTGCAGACCTACATCGTGATCTGGTTCTTCATCTCTTCCTCCGTGGCAATCTGGAGCGACATCACCTTCGACCTGATCACCCAGATCGTGGCTCTTCTGGCGACCAACATGGGCGTAGGCCTGGTCTGCTTCGCGGCCGTCTACCTGAATTTCAAATTGCCCCCCGCCTACCGAACCCGGCCCGCCATGCTCGTGCTCGGCGTGCTCTCCACGGTGGTGCTCCTCTCGGCCTTCGTCGTCAGCGCCGCCGGCATGCTGCAGAAGTAGTGCCTGGAAGCTCGAATCAGGGCTTGAGATAGTTGAGCAGGTTGATGATCAATCCGGTGAGTACGACGATGGTCGTCAACCCGGTCCCAACGACCCACATCTTCGTCGCGACGTGTTTCTGCGCATCTTCGAGGGCGGAGAGGCGGCTATCGATCTTGTTCAGGCGTTCGACGAGGAAGTCCCACCGCGTCGATGGTACATCCAGTTGATCCTGTCCTGACATTTCGGCTCCTTCGCGGCGGGTTGATGGCATCACCATGATACGAAACGCAAATGACAACTGTCGACCGGCAAGTGCCGACCATCGCCCACCAGGATTAACATCACGTGATCTCTGATGGACTTGATCTATAGAGTTTTAGTATGGACCACCACGCATATCTCGAACTGTATTGAAAAAAACTGGTCCCCGACGTGCTTTCGTGCGAGGTAAACCTATCTGTACATCTCGTTGATTTATTTCATTTTTCAGCGTTCGGATGCCCCTGGACACACTGCGGTACCGCATCTTTCCAAACGTGCCGGATCCCGTGCCGGACCATGTCAATCACGTCCTTTTTGCTTGCAAGTCCCTTCCGGTTTCCTTACCATAAATCCGTAAGCCATGGGGTTTTGGGGCCGTTGAACGTTGGCGAATCACAGGACATGGAGCCGATAATGCAGGATTTTTCCGCCGTACGGCAACGGGACGAAGAACTGTACGACCTGCTGGTGGCCGAAAGGGAACGGCAGCGTGACGGCATAGAACTCATCCCGTCGGAAAACTACGTCTCGCCGGCCATTCTGGAAGCCATGGGTTCCGTGCTGACCAACAAGTACTCGGAAGGATATCCGGGCAAGCGGTACTACGGCGGACAGGAATACATCGACAAGATCGAAAACCTGGCGAGGAGACGGGCGAAGGCCCTTTTCGGCGCCGAGCACGTCAACGTACAGTGCTATTCGGGCAGCCCGGCCAATACCGCGGTCATGTTCGGCCTGCTGGACTACGGCGACACGATCATGGGCATGAAGCTCGATCAAGGCGGCCATCTGACCCACGGGCTGCACGTCAACTACTCGGGCAAGTCCTATAACGTGGTTTCGTATGGCGTTCAGCGGGAATCGGGCCGCATCGACATGGACGAGGTCCGCGGCCTGGCCCTCGAGCACCGGCCGAAGCTGATCATATCCGGCGCCACGGCCTACCCGCGGCAATTCGACTTCGAGGCGTTCAAATCCATTGCCGACGAGGTCGGCGCCGTGCCCATGGCGGATATCTCCCATATTTCCGGACTCATCGTGGGCGGCGTCCATCCGAGTCCGCTGCCCTTCACCGACGTCGTCACGACGACAACCCACAAGACGCTCCGGGGTCCGCGCAGCGCGATCATCATGTGTCACAAGAAGTACGCCAGGGATATCGACCGGGCCGTGTTTCCCGGCCTGCAGGGCGGCCCCCATGATCACATCACGGCGGCCAAGGCCCTGACCTTCAAGGAGGCCATGCAGCCCGAGTTCAAGGACTACGCCCGCCAGATCGTGGCTAACGCGAAAGCCCTGGCCGAGGCGCTGCTCGCGCACGGTTTCAACCTCGTTTCCGGCGGGACCGACAACCATCTCGTGCTGGTGGACCTGACCAGCAAGGGCATCATAGGCAAAGACGCCGAAACCGCCCTCGACAAGGCCGGACTGACCGTAAACAAGAACACGGTGCCTTTCGATACGAGATCGCCCTTCAGCCCCAGCGGGATCCGTATCGGCACGCCGGCTGCCACGACGCGGGGCATGAAGGAGCCGGAGATGAAGCGGATCGCCGGCTGGATCAACACGGCGATCGAAAACCACGGGAACGACGAGAAACTGTCGTCGATCCATGACGAGGTCAGGGAACTCTGCGCCGGTTTCCCCGTCCCCGGGATTTCCACGACCGAGGCGGCGCTCATGGAGGAGATGGGCGCGGGGTAGCGATGACCGCGCAGGTTCGCCCCGACCGGCTCAGCCCGGCACGGACCTGCCCCGTTTGGCATTCCGGCCCCGGCTGGCCGCTCCTCAATGAAGCGCGTTCGTTGACCGGGAGGTGGTGTCATGTACAGAGTGAACTTAACCACAACCGTGTTTGCCTTCATAGCCGCGTTTGCCATCGCAGCCGTGTTTCCCATCGCAGCCGCGTGCGATCCGGGCATGGAGAAGCAGGACGAAGCGGCGGCCCAGGACAAGTCCGGCGCGGCTGAGAAAGTGACCATCGTCGAGGTTGCTTCCGACGGAACGAAGAAAGGAGCCGTTACGGTGGATAAAGTGGTCAGGACCAAACAAGAATGGAAAGAGCGACTCACCGACGAGCAGTACTACGTCGCCCGGGAGAAGGGCACGGAACGGGCCTTCACGGGCAAGTACGACAAGCACTACGAAGACGGGGTATACAAGTGCATCGGATGCGGAACGGCGCTATTCTCGTCCAAAACCAAGTACGATTCCGGCACGGGCTGGCCCAGTTTCTATGAGCCTGTGGCCGAAGAGAACATTGATGAGAAAACGGACCTCAGCTACGGCATGATCCGCACCGAGGTGTTGTGCAAGCGATGCGATTCCCACCTGGGTCACGTGTTCACCGACGGGCCGAGGCCTACGGGTCTCCGGTACTGCATGAACTCCGCGTCCCTGGATTTCGAGCCCGAGGAGTAGGTCCGCGAAACCCATGCGTATTTCCGACGTTAAAGTCTTCCCGGTCTGCGGCGGCCACCGTAACTATCTCTTCGTCAAGGTGGAGACGGACGAAGGGATTTACGGGATAGGCGAAAGCGGCCTGACGTGGTGCGAACTGGCCGTGAAGGAGATCGTCCTCGCCCTCCGGGACAGGCTGGTCGGCCAGGACCCGGTGCGCAGGGAACACCTCTGGCAGGTGATGTTCCGCGGCAATTTCTTCCCCGGCGCCCACGCCCTTTCCGCCGCGGTCAGCGCCATCGACATAGCCCTCTGGGACATTCACGGCAAGGCCCTCGGCGTTCCCGTCTACGAACTGCTCGGCGGCCTGTGCCGGGACAAGGCCGTCTGCTATACGCATTGCGGCGGCGACGGTCCATCCGAAGAACTGGTCGACCAGGCGCGGAGCAGGGTGGAAGACGGCTGGAAGTTCATCCGCTGGGGACTGCCTCACGAAGGCAATGTGCTGGAACCCACGCGGTCGGTACGCAAGGGTATCGAGCAGTTCCAGGCCCTTCGGGAAGCCCTGGGCGACGACGTCGAGCTGCTGTGCGACGTACACACCCGGTTGGACCCGCCCGAGGCCATCGCCTTCTGCCGCGCCGTCGAACCTTTCCGGCCCTTCTTCATCGAAGATCCGCTACGTTCCGAAAACCCGGCTTCCTACCGGATGCTCAGGCAGCACGTTGCCGTGCCCCTTGGCGTCGGCGAGCACTACACCAGCAAGTGGGCATTCAGAGAACTGATCGAGGAAGACCTGATCAACTATGCCCGCGTTGACCTGTGCCTCGTCGGCGGACTGACCGAGGCGCGGAAAGTCGCGGGGTGGTGCGAGACCCACTACATCGACCTGGCGCCGCACAATCCACTCGGACCCGTGTCCACTGCGGCCTGCCTGCACCTGAGCCTGGCGTCGTCAAACTTCGGCGTGCAGGAGCTGCCCATACTGCCGGGCATGCTCCCGGAGGTCTTCCCCGTCCAGGTCGATTGGAAAGAAGGCTACCTGCTGCCGCCTCGCCGTCCGGGCCTGGGGGTGGAATTCGACGAAGAGGCCGCGAAGCGGTTTCCGTACCGCCCGGCACGGGGCCACATGCTGCAGCGGGAGGACGGATCCTTCACGAACTGGTAGCGCGTTAGCCAGCCGATTTTCTGCGTGGGCAGCCAGTCGCTCACCTGCTGCAGTTACCTGCTGCGGTTGTAGAAACAAAGAAAAAAATATTGGTACTAATCACGTGTGTTCGTTAACATACGTGCACGATGGCTTTGAAACCAAAGCAATTCAATCTCCTTGCGCTGGTCCAATTGCCGGTCTGGCTCATCTGCCTGGTCCTGCTCTGGCCCATCTCCCTTGAGCCTGGCGTCCTCGAGGCGGACCAGGCGTCCGGCGCGGCGCCCAGAGTCGTCGATTACCAGAAGCACCTGCCCCGGTCCTTCAAGAAACGCCTCCGCGAATCCAACCGGTTCATCGTGCTGCACAGCACGGAATCAGGCTTGAGAAGCGCACTGCGAACCCTTTCCCGCAGGGGACACTCCAACTACCTCGTCGCCCGGAACGGGACCATTTACCGGATCCTGGACAAGAAGTACCGTTCGCACCACGCGGGCCTCAGCATGTGGAACGGACAGACGAACATCAGCAGTCACTCCATCGGCATCGAGCTGGTGGGATACCACAACGACCCCTTTACCGATGCGCAATACCGTTCCCTCAAGTGGCTGATCGAGGTGTTGCAGCGGGTGTACAAAATACCAGATCACCACGTGCTGGAACACTACCGCGTCGCCTACGGCCGGCCGAACAGGTGGGTAAAAAAGCTCCACCGCGGACGCAAGAAGGACCCGGGCGTGTTCAACTTCAGCCGGGCCCGGGCCGGGTTGACTTCGAAGGACCCGCGCAACAGCGTACTCTACGACCCGGACGTGAAGGCGGGACGGCTTATTCGGGACCCCGACATCGATATCGCCAGGGTCCGGCTCGTGGACCGCGGGAGGTACGACGAGGAAGTTGCCCATCTCTCCGAGAACGTCATTACCCGGCGCAACACGGCCTGGCGCATCGCCCGGGAGGAGTATGACTGGCCCACCACGGTGTACCACTTTCCAAAAGGTACAATCATGCGTGGGAACGAAATCCGGAACTGGGACCGGATACCGGTCGGCACGAAGGTCTATCTTCACCGTGACCGCGCGGAAGACGTCCAGGCGGTCACGGCCGTCGTACCCGTCATCAAACGGGGCACTACGGCCTTCGATATCGCCGGTCCTTCCTACAGGCGGTCCGACACCTACTACATCTTTCCAAAGGGCACAATAAAACACGGCAGGCAGGTCCGCCAATGGTCCCGTATTCCGGCGGAAACGCGGGTACTCGTCCGTTACAACGCGCCGGTCGCGTTGAACAAAGCCGCCCGTCAGGCCGTCGGGCGGGACAATACTGTTTTCCTTGTACCCCCCAACGAGGTGCTGGTCGCCGCCAACGTGCCCGATGTCTCCCGGCTGAAGAGCGGCACCCTGGTTTTCACAAAAAAATAGTCGAGTAACACAGCCGCGTCTTCACGCAGGAGTCGTACCATGGAAATGGTTGAACGGGGTATCGTACTGTTTGCGGACACCGCCTGGTCGTACCTGCTGTACCTGCTCATCGGCGGCGGATTGTTCCTCCTCCTCTACTCCCGCTTCATTCCGCTCAGGTTTTTCAAGCATTCGATCGAAATCATCCGCGGGAAGTACGACGACCCGAACGAACCCGGCGACATCACCCATTTCCAGGCCTTGGTCAGCGCCCTCGCGGCCACCATCGGCATGGGCAACATCTCCGGTGTGGCCATCGCCATCGCGGTGGGCGGACCAGGCGCCATGTTCTGGATGTGGGTCAGCGCCCTGGTCGGCATCGCGACGAAGTTCTTCACCTGCTCCCTGGCCATCATGTACCGGGGAGAAGACAGCGCCGGCAAGACGCAGGGCGGGCCCATGTACGTCGTCCGGGAAGGAATGGGCCGGCACTGGAAGCCCCTCGCCGTTTTCTTCGCCATCGTCGCCGTGATCGGATGCCTCCCGCTTTTCCAGGTCAACCAGCTGGTGCAGATCATCCGTGACGTGATATTCGTGCCCATGGGCGTGGTCGGCGAAGATCACTTCTGGTTTGATCTCACGGCCGGTATCGTGCTGGTCTTGCTCGTCGGCACCGTCATATTCGGCGGCATCACGCGAATCGCCGACGTCGCCTCGCGCGTCGTGCCGGCCATGGTCGTGCTGTACATGTTGTGCGCCTTGTGGATCATCGTGATAAATATCGAGGACGTTCCCCGGTACCTGATGCTGATCATCACCGACGCCTTCACGGGAGAAGCTGCGGCTGGGGGCGCCGTGGGCGCGGTCGTCGTGACCGGCATACGCCGGGCCGCCTTCTCGAACGAGGCGGGTATTGGCACCGAGTCCCTCGTCCACGGGGCGACGAAGACCCGGGAACCGTCGCGCGAGGGCCTGGTGGCCATGCTCGAGCCCGTCATCGATACGATGATCGTGTGTACCTGCACGGCGCTCGTGATTCTGATTACAGGGGTATGGCAGACGACTTCCGACAACGGCGTGACGCTGACGGCCAACGCCTTCGAGTCCGCCATGCCGGGCTTCGGATCGTACATGCTGATCGTCTGCGTGGTCTTCTTCAGTACCAGCACGATATTCACCTATTCCTATTACGGCACCAAGTGCCTCGGTTTCCTGATCGGGGCCAGGTGGCAATTCCTGTACAACTATTTCTATGTAGGTTGCGTCATCGCAGCTTCGGTCGCTTCGCTGGATGCCGCAGTCAGCCTGATCGACGGCACCTTTGCCCTGATGGCCATTCCCACCATGGTGTCGGCCCTGCTTCTGGCGCCCAGGGTGATGGGGGCGATGCGGGACTACCGGCGACGTCATCAGTTGGGTTCGGGGTAGTCGAGCGGCAATTCAACCGAGAAACTTCGCGACGACTCCACAGATGCGTTCAGACAATATGATCAGAAGGGACGAATACCCATGACATGGCCCGTGCTCCACCACTACGACCAGGATCATCTCGCGCGTATAGCCCTGCCCCTGGGCGGCATCGGCACAGGGACGGTTTCCCTAGGCGGACGAGGCGACCTGCGCGACTGGGAGTTGATGAACCGGCCGGCCAAGGGATTCATCCCTGGCCGAGACACCCGGTGCCCCCCATCCTTTGTGCTGTACGCCCGGCCTGAGGGCGGAAGTCCCGTGACGCGCCTGCTCGAGGGTCCGCTCGAATACTTCGAATACGAAGGCGCGAGCGGAAGTCCCGCCGCCAACCACGGACTGCCCCGTTTCGCCCGGTGCGCCTTCAACGCGGCCTATCCCTTCGGCCAGATACACCTGTCCGACGATGACGTGCCGGTCGACGTGCGCCTGGAGGCCTTCAATCCCCTCGTGCCGTGCGACGCCGACCGCAGCGGCCTGCCCGTGGCGGTCCTGCGCTACGTGCTGACCAACCGGACCGGTGTTCCCGTGTCGGCTGCCGTATGCGGTTCGATACCCAATTTCATCGGTATGGACGGCACGGACGGAGCCTGCAGTGAAAACCGGAACCGTTACCGGGCGGGGGACGGGTTACGCGGACTGTTCATGTCGTCGAAGGGCGTGGACCGGGAGGCTGCTCAATGGGGTACGATGGCGCTGGCGACAACGGCGGAAACCGTCAGCTACCGGACCGCCTGGCGCGACGACCGCTGGGGCACACCGATGCTCGATTTCTGGGACGATTTCAGCACGGACGGCACCCTCTCGGACCGGGACGCCGGCAACAACGACCGCCCCATGGCCTCGCTATCGGCCGGGGTCGACCTGGCGGCCGGGGAAACTGCAAGAGTGACCTTTGTGCTGGCCTGGCATTTCCCCAACCGGTATACGTGGACGCCCGCAACGAAGGAGGATCTGACCGTTGGCGGTGATACGGAGTCCGCCGAAGATGACGCCTGTTGTGGCGACGAGGGTTGCTGCGATGACGGCGCCTCAGATGGCGCCTGTTGCGACGATGCAGTCTGCCGCGACACGGGCGACCTGATCGGGAACTACTATACGACGCGCTTTGAGGATGCCTGGGACGTCGTGGAGCAGGTCGTACCCAACCTGGACAACCTGGAAGCGGACACGCTCCGGTTCGTCGAAGCGTTCTGCGGTTCGGACCTGCCGGAGGTGGTCAAGGAGGCGGCGCTCTTCAACCTGAGCACGCTGCGCAGCCAGACCTGCTTCCAGACGCCCGACGGCCGCTTCTACGGCTGGGAGGGATGCCACGACGCGGCGGGATGCTGCCTGGGCTCCTGCACCCACGTCTGGAACTACGAGCAGTCCACCGCTTTTCTCTTTGGCGGCTTGGCGCAGACCATGCGCGAGGTGGAATTCGCCCATGCCACCGATGATAACGGCCTGATGAGCTTCCGCGTCTGGCTGCCGCTGGCGCGGGCCCGCAACTTCGATCGCGCCGCGGCCGACGGCCAGATGGGCTGCGTCATGAAGATGTACCGCGACTGGCAGTTGTCGGGCGATGACGCGCAGCTACGGGCGCTTTGGCCCAGGGTGAAGAAGGCACTGGCCTTCTGCTGGATACCGGGCGGATGGGACGCCGACCGCGATGGCGTCATGGAAGGCTGCCAGCACAATACCATGGATGT
>JAJECR010000381.1 GCA_022821935.1 Candidatus Latescibacterota bacterium | reverse complement strand
ATGACCTTGACCGAACACGCCGGGCGGGACTTACCAACCCGGGGACCCCTGACCGACAGCTCGCTAGGGCGGGGCCGCAATACGCAGGTGGGGTTACGAGCAAACACACATGAAGAAACTGATCGATTACATAGGCCATTTGCCGCTGACGCAAGGCCAGGGTGCAGGGGGCAAGTTCCCCGTGTTCCCCTGGGAGCGTCGTTTCCTGACGGGAGCCTTTAGGCCAGCTGTCCAGGAAGCCGCCCTGTCTGTGGGCCGCGGCAATGGCAAATCTTCACTGTGCGCCGCCGTAGGTGTTGCCTGTCTCGATGGCCCCCTGGTACGCTCAAGGGCCGAAGTGGTTGTGTGCGCTTCGAGCTTCGAGCAGGGGCGCATCATCTTCGAGCACGTCCTCGCCATGCTTCCTGATGCAACTGACCGCCGACGCTGGCGCGTATGGGATTCAGCGAACGTCGCGCAGATCAAGAACCTTGATAATGGCGTGACGCTTAAGTGTATCGGCTCGGATCCACGTCGCTCCCATGGCCTGGCACCAGTCCTGGTCCTGGCAGACGAACCAGCACAGTGGTTACACACGACAGCAGACAGAATGATTGCCGCCCTCCGCACTGCCCTGGGCAAGATTGAGGGAAGCCGATTGATCGCCCTGGGTACTCGCCCCGACAGTGAAGCCCACTGGTTTCAGAAGATGCTCGATGGCGAGGCGGATTACATCGACAACTACTCGGCGCCAGCGGACGCCCCGCCGTTCCAAAAACGAACGTGGGTAAAGGCGAACCCTTCCCTGCGGTACATGCCCTGGTTGGAAAAGACGATCAGGAAGGAAGCGGGAAAAGCGAAGCGGGATTCCGATCAACTGGCAGCGTTCAAGGCGCTCAGACTCAACCTGGGGACCGCCGACACGTTACAGTCTCTCTTGATCGACGCTGATGAGTGGAAACGCATCGAGGTCGATAAGGCTGACCTGGCCGACAGGTACGCCCTCGGGATAGATCTGGGCGGCACAGCGGCCATGAGCGCGGCGGCGGGATTCTGGCCTGATACGGGCCGTCTGGAGGCCGTCGCCTGTTTCCCCGAGATTCCGTCACTTGCCGAGCGGGGCCTGGCCGACGGTGTTGGCAACCTGTACGTCAAGATGGCCGAGGCCGGAGACCTGATCCAGGCCGGCCGGCGTGTTTCGTCGATTGAGGAACTGCTGACCGAGTGCCTGGAGCGGTGGGGGACGCCAGGCGTGATCGTATGCGACCGCTGGCGCGAGGGCGAGTTGCGCGAGAAGCTGGAAAAGATCGACTTCCCGATTACGTCGCTGGAGGTTCGAGGTCAGGGTTTCAAGGATGGCGGCGAGGACGTGCGGATTTTTCGTAAAGCCTGCGCTGCTGGAAACGTCCGTCCTGAGCGGTCCCTGCTGCTGAGGGCCGCAATGTCAGAGGCCAGGGTGGTCGGCGATCCCGCTGGCAATGAGAAACTGAGCAAACTGACCCAGGGCGGGCGTCGTGCGCGGGCGAGAGACGATGCGGCCGCAGCAGCGATTCTGGCAGTGGCGGCTGGTATGCGCCGCTCGAGATCCACAAGGAGCGCTACACCGGTAAGGGCGGCGGTGATATGAGGACGGCAAAACGAGCATGGCGCAGGCTACGGATTAAAATCCTCGACCGGGACGGTTACCGCTGCCGGACCTGCGGGCGAGCTGGCCGCCTGGAGGTGGACCATATCCAGTCGGTACGAAACGGCGGTAAAGAGTACGATCCCGGCAACCTGCAAGCATTGTGCCGCGGTTGCCATATCGAAAAGACCAGGCTTGAGCAGACAAAGCACAGGCCGGATCCAAAGTGGCAGCGTCTCGTTGCCGAGTGTATGGGAGGTATAGCATGACCAGGCTTCAAAAGTTACAGATCGAGCAATCGGAAAACCGTGAGGCGCTTGGCGTCATTCTGGACAAGGACGAGAAGACGGCCGAGGATCGGGCCGAGATGGGCAAGCTGTCGAAACGCGCCCAGGAACTTGAAACCGAGATCCGGGCTGCGATCCTGGCGGGCGACGAAGCGCCAGAGACCGTGGTCGACAACGACAAGGACGATCCCGAAGCGCGGGAGCTGGCGAACCTTCGGCGGCGGTCCAGTATCTACGACTACGTGGACGAGGCTGTCCACGGCCGGCCTGTCGAAGGCGCCTCACACGAGTTTCGCCAGGCGATCCTGGGCGAAGATCGGCATGGGTATCTCCCGCTCGACATCCTGCTTGACGATGACGGGATCGAGCAACGGGCCGACGCGGTGACGAATATCGCGACGGCGATCCAGGAGAATCAGCAGAGCATCGCCGCCCGAGTGTTTGCCCGTGGCGCGGCGGCGTACCTGGGAGTGATGATGCCGACGGTCCCGGTTGGGACCACAACGTACCCGAGGATCAATTCGGGAACGACGGCAGACGTTCGGAATCCCGGCGTGGAACTGGATGGAGCAGTGGCAACGCTGGACACCGTGTCGATCAACCCCGTCCGGCTGACGGCGTCCTACACCTACAGCTCGGAATCCCTTGTGAAGGTCGTGGGATTCGAAGACGCGCTGCGGAGTGACCTTCAGGCTGTAATGATGGACAAGTACGATTCACTGGCTATCAACGGACAAGCCGCGAGCGGCACAGATTCGCCTGCGGTTTCCGGGATAATCTCCAGCCTGGACGACCCGAACAACCCCGGAGCCGAGGCCGACTGGGAGGATTACCTGGCCGCCTACGATGATCGTGTCGATGGCAAGTTTGCCATGACGGACGCCGAGGTCCGCCTGCTGGTGAACGCCGACACGTATCAGCACGCTCTGGGGAAGACAGTAGGAACCGAGGGGCGGGCTGGCTTGCTCCGGGACCGGCTTCCCCGGGAACGGTTCAGGGTTTCAGCCAACATGCCGGCGACGGCCAGCAAGATTTCAACGGCAATCGCCTATGCCTACGGCGCCCGCAACCTGGCACGTGGATTCATCATGCCGACCTGGAGGGGAATCGAGTTGATCCCGGATCGTATCACGAAAGCGAAAGCCGGTCAGCGTGTCCTGACGGCTGTGATGCACGTCGGTTTCGGTGCGGTCGATATGCGGGCCTACACGCGCCTCGAATTTCAGACCGCTGCATAAGGTTACTCCATGGACTTCATCTACGAATTAGACGACCTGGAGTACCGCCAGCGCGGCCGTGTCCTGTCGGGAGCGTTTCGTTACGGTGTAACAGCCACGATGAGCGACCGCGGCGAAGTACGCAAGGAATCGATCGACGCTGGGGCCTTTTCTTTCGCGATCGAGGACCGGGAGCGGGAGATCAACCTGCTTTCCGGCCATGACTTCGCATTCCCGCTGGCCTCTAAAAAAGCCGGATCCCTGCTGCTCGATGACGACAGGGACCGGCTCGCGTTTCGTGCCACGCTCCCGCCGGAGAATCGACAGCCCACTTGGATGCGAGACACGGTGCTTGCCGTCCAGGCTGGACTTGTCGGCGGGATCAGTCCGGGATTCCGGATCCCGCCAGCGTCGGCGGTACCTGATGCCGAAACCCTGGAGGATGAACCCGGCAACCCAGGTGTGAAGGTAAGAAGGATCCGCGCGGCCGTGCTGTTCGAGTTGTCCCTGGTGACCAGGCCGGCGTATCCCGATACCGAGGTTGACGTGCGTCAGTTTCAATCGGTTGAACCCGTCCGGGCTGACGATGACGAAAGGTACATGCGATGGCTCTAACAGTTGCTCAACTGGCAGCTGCGCTCCGTATCGGAGACGGTACTGAGGCCCCGGAAGAGCCGGTCCTGTCGATCCTGACCAGGCTTAAGGGCGTAGGCGAGGCCCTGGTCGAGAATGACGCGCCAGACGCGCCAGATTCGATAAAGGAAGAGGCTGTGATCCGTGTTGCCGGTTACCTGTACGACCAGCCTGAATCTCCGGCGGCGCCTGGGTATGCTACCGCCTGGAAGAACAGCGGCGCCGCGTCCCTCGTGTCCCGATGGACCAAGCGACGTGCACGCACCGTCGAGGGGGCCTGATGGCGAGAATGGACCGATTCGTTACCGTCAAGGCGGGAGACTTCACAACGAAGACCTGGGCGGAACGTATAGACAGGCCCTCGGGCGAATTCGAGCGGAATGATTTCTTAGGATCGATCATGTTTTATCGGTCATACCGGATACGATACCGGCCCGAACTCGTCGGTATCCATGCGCAACAGATCAGCGTTACTGATGATGAGGGTCGGGAGTGGACCACTAGCAGCGTCCAGGAGACGGCGGACCGTGATCGTTACATGATACTGGAGTGTTTTCACGGAGGTGGCATTTAGCCATGTTCGAGTTTCTGAAACGAGAGAAACGGCAGCAGCAGGATTCATACACCGACGCGGTGGTCAGGTCCGTGGAGGCCCAGGTGCTTGGAACGGTTAAGGCCGACGTCGCTTCGACCGCGGCGGCCGAGATATGCGCCGGCCTGTGGTCCAGGGCGTTCGCCTCGGCAGCCGTCCAGCCGTCAACGGTGGCGACCCGGGCGGTTACTCCCGACGTGCTGGCCATGATAGGGCGGAGCCTGATCGAGTGTGGTGAGTGCTGTTTTGAGCTGCGGATCATGGACGGAGCCCTGCGGGCCTGTCCCGTGGGTTCGTTTGCGATCACAGGCGGCATGGATCCCGCGGGCTGGATGTACGAGCTGACGATCCCCGGACCGTCGAAAACGACCGTGAAAAACGTCCATAGCGAGGCTGTGTTGCATTTTCGATATGGAGTCAGTCCTCGGGAACCCTGGCGGGGCGTGTCACCCCTAAGGCGTGCCTCTGAAACTTCCGGGATGCTCGGCAACGTGGAGCGCCGACTGCGGGAGGAAACAGGCGGTGTGGTGGGACACGTGATACCAACGCCGTCAGCCAACCCGAACGACGAATACTCCGACCTGAAAGACGACTTGAAAGCCCTCGCCGGGAACTTCGCCCTGGTCCCATCGATGACCGATGGCGGATGGTCGGATCCCGGTCGCGGCAACTCCCCCAAGTCCGACTGGGGCGTGCAGCGGATCGGAGCCAATCCGCCGCAGACGATCGACATGCTCCGGAGTAATGCGGCCGTCCACGTACTGGCTGCCTGCGGGGTCCCCCTGACCCTGCTGGAGCGATCCGACGGAACGGCCATGCGCGAGGCATGGCGGCAGTTCCTCCACGGATCCGTCGCGCCAGTGGCTCAGTGTGTCGAGGAAGAACTTGTCCGCAAGCTGAACGTGCGGGTTTCCCTCAATTTCGACAGTCTGTTTGCCTCTGACCTGTCGGGCCGGGCCCGGGCGTTTCAGTCGATGGTCGGGGGTGGGATGGACGTCGAGAAGGCCGCCGCCCTGGCTGGTCTGATGGAAAATGCGTAAGTGTAAAAACTGCCAAGCTGACCTGTCTGGTAGACATCACAACGCCGTATACTGCTTGGCCTGCGCCGGAGAACGCGAAAGGGCGAGGCAACGACGGGAGAAAGCCGACTGGTATCACCACCGCGGCGGCCGTGATCAAATAGCGCAGAAGAACCAGGATCCGAAAGTCAAAGCACAGGCCGCAAGGCGACGGCGGGAAAGGTACAGTCGCGATCCGAAGGCACAAGAGTACATGAGGGATTACAACGCCCGGCCCGAGGTGAAAGCGCGTAAACGGGCGGCTGCCCAGGCAGCATGGAAGGCTGAGAAAGCCCGACTTGAGAATTGGCGCGAACGCATGGCCAAGCCTGCTAGCGATGATGAATGGAGACCGTTCGTCGTTCCGGACTATCTGAAATTGAGTTGGCGTGACAGTTAGGACGATTACATACTACGACAATTACTTGTATATGTGAGCATTTAAAAACTCCCACGTTTCTTTAGGTAGCCACCCTTGTTTATCTTT
>JAJECR010000234.1 GCA_022821935.1 Candidatus Latescibacterota bacterium | reverse complement strand
TGCGTGCGCCACGTGGTCGAACAGCTCGCCGGATCGGAAACGCGGGTGTGTTTCCGAAACCACCCGGCCAGCATGCGGCAGAAGTACGTTGACATGGGCGTGACGGTGTTTCTGGAGAGCCCGACGCTATAGGTGGCCGGTATACCGATACAGGTACCTCAGATCTCGTGTTACATGTAAAACTACTCGAAATCCAGCGCCTGGGCCTCGTACATTCTCGCGAAGATGCCACCCCCGTCCACCAGTTCCCTGGGCGTGCCCGATTCGACCAGCCTACCTTCGTCGATGACCAGAATGCGGTCCGCGTGCCGTATCGTGGAGAGGCGATGGGCAATGACGATCGTGGTTCGGCCGGTCCGCGCCTGTTCGACCGCCGTCCTGATCTTCTCTTCCGCCAGGGCGTCCAGGGCGGAAGTGGCCTCGTCGAGTACGAGAATGTCCGAACTGCTTCGCATGAATGCCCGGGCCATGGCGAGGCGTTGTTTCTCCCCACCCGATAGTGCGGTTCCGTCCTCTCCGGCAACAGTCTCGTAGCCGTCCGGCTGTTTCTGAATGAATTCGTGCAATGCAGAGGCGCGCACAACCCGTTCCACCTCCTCCATTTCATATTCCGTCTCCGGGTAGGCGATGTTGTCCGCGAACGACGCGTTCCAGATGAACACATCCTGGGGCACGACCGCGACCCGTGATCTAAGCGACTCCAGTTGCACATTAAGGATGTCCGTTCCATCTATGCTTATCCGGCCGCTTGCGGGTTCCTGCATGCGGGTCAGCAGGTCGATGATCGTGGTCTTTCCACCGCCGCTGGGCCCCACGATGCCGACGAATTCGCCCCCTTTAACCGTAAAGGAGAGATCCTTCACCTCGTAACCCCGTTCGTATTTGAAATGCACACCGGAGAATTCGATGTCCGGGGGCTTATCATCAGCAGTAATCTCATGCACTTCGCCCGATCCAGCCTCCACAGGCAGTTCGAACAGTTCGTTCAGGCTTTGCACGGAGATATCGATCAGCCGGGTCCCGGTATAGGTGGTGAGTACGGACCGCAGCGCGGCGTACGCCCTGGGCGCATAGGCCATGATGGCCACGAGGCTGCCGATGGTGACGTCGCCGTCCATGGCCTGGAAAGCGCCGAATCCCAGCAGCACGCCCAGGACCACGCCGTTGATCACCTCATTCGGAAAGGTGAGCATGATGTCGTGAAGGGCGTCTCCGCGCATCTTGAGCCAGGCAAACCGGTCCATGTGCCCGGCCCACCGGCTTTTGGCGTTATCCTCCCCGGTGAACATGCGTATCGTCCGAAATGCGTTGACCACCTCGTAAAGAAAACTCTCTCCCGCCTTGACCTGAGCATGCGTGCGGCGGTCCATTTCCTTCGAGTAGCGGGTCAGATACCTGGTAATGAGATAGGTCGCCGGCAATGCGAGACAGAAAACAGCCGCCAGTTCGACATTCAGCAGGAACATCATGACCAGCGCGCCTGCCAGCACAATCGAGCTCGAAAACACGGGGAGCAGTTCCTGCGCGATATACATCTCGCCGATCTTGCCGCCATCCCGCGTTATGCGATAGACAATATCTCCCTTTGGAATCTTATCGAGCGCGTCCAGCCGGACGTGCAGCAGATGATTCAGGACCGCCTTGCGCAGGGCAAGGGCCACAGAGGCTCCGATACGGACGCGCAGATGACCCTGAAAGTAGGAGATCCCGATCGCCAACAGGGGCGTTGCCACCATACCCGCGAGCAGCCACCAGATCAACTCCGCATTCTTCTCCGGTATCGCCGTGTCGAACAGCATCTTGAAGAACAGGGGCTGGACCAGCATGACGGCTGAACCCGTGAGCATCAAGGCCACCACGGCGATGATGGAGTACTTGCGTTGATACAGAGTCTGCCGAACGATTTCGGCGGTGCGTGTCACCGATTCGTTATCCGTGTGGACTCGCCTGTCTTTCCATTCGTCTAATGGCATGACCCCGCTCTCCTTTGGTCGTCAACTCGCACGAATTGAACAAGAAAACGTACACCCCTAGGAATCACTTCCGGCCGATCCCATAAACAAGCCCCCGGCGGTACGGACCACCGGGGGCTTGGTCTTGCTTGTTTTGTAACACGCGATTGACTAACCCTGGCTCGAGCCTCCGAGGATATCTTCCAACTCGTTCACGAAGACTTCCAGTTCGTCCGGCTTGCCGATGGTTACGCGCAGGTGGTTGCCCAGAAGATTGACCTCCCTGGTCCGGTACCCGGAACCGCCCCGCACCATCACGCCGCGTTCACGAAGCGCTCCGCCCATCCTGCGGCTGTCCCGCTTGACGTCCACGATCATGTAATTGCCGTGGCTCGGCGTGTAAGCCAGTCCCAGGCGGTCGAACTCGGCGGACAGGTAGTCCTTGCCGTCGCTCACGACCTTTTTCGTACGGTCAACGAATTCGTGATCGTCCAGGGCCGCGAGCGCCGCGTGCATGCCCAGGGTGCTCAGCCCGCCGCCGAAGAAACCCATGTGCACCATCAGCATATCCATCATGCGCTTGCTGGCCACCGCGTACCCGATGCGCATGCCGGCCAGGCCGTAGATCTTGGAAAAGGTGCGGGCAACGACTACATTCTCCCGCTCCAGGGCGAGTTGCACGGCATCCTGGTAGTCTGGATCCCGGACGAAGTGGATGTAGGCCTCGTCGATGAGCACGATGGCCTGCTCGGGCGCGGCGTCCACGAGGGACACCAGGTCTTCGTAGGGCACGATCGTACCCGTGGGATTGTTGGGATTGGTGATGACGATCAGGGATGTACGCGGGGTGATCGCCGCCTTCATGGCCTCGATGTCGTGGACGTAGTCAGCCGTCGTGGGTACGCGGACGACACCGACGTCCTTTCCCATCATCTGAAAACTCTGGAAACCCCGTGAGACCGAACCGTATCCGGGAACTGCCTCAATGCACTCTCCGCCGTTGCCCGCGGCGATGACGGCCAGCGCCTGCAGTATGGGGCCGGAGCCGGGGGTGACCATCACGCGATTCAATTCCCTGAACCGCATGAAGGATCTCATGTCTTCGAAACTCAGCTCGAAGTCCTCGACGCCGGGCACGCCGTGGGCCTTGTTGAGGCGCACGGGCAGGTCCACCCCGAAATCGTACCGGTTGATCTTGTGCAGGTTCTCGGCGATGGCGGCCACGGCGCGGGGGGAGGCGCCGAGCGGATTCTCGTTGGAACCGATATTGACAAAACCCGGGTCAACACCATAACCGTGAACGTCGCTGGCCTTCTTCCCGGTCGCCATTGCCTGCGCGATTTCCCAGGCGGAACCCGTGGCCACGGCGCCGGCGCCCAGCAATGCGCCTTTCATGAAACGGCGCCGCGAAAACCCGTTCTTCAGTACACTCCCGAAACCCATGGTATGAGCCTCCAATAGAATGGTTTCTTGCTATGCGATAAACATCGACAATGATATACGCCTGTTATAGATCTACAATGTGATACGCCTGCTATAGTTCTGAACCTCGAACCTGCGATTACCTGCGGTATTTCAGTCTC
>JAJECR010000385.1 GCA_022821935.1 Candidatus Latescibacterota bacterium | reverse complement strand
GCATCCGAGGTGACCTCGGCGAGCCCGGGAACCAGGTGCTGCCGGTAGGGCTGGTGCAGACGATCGTCCATGCCCTCCCGAAGCAGGGCGTAGTTTCCGGTCACCATGCCGCCTATGAGCAGCCCTACACTACACAGGTTGTAAACCGCGTCCTCCATGGATACCGACTCCGGCAGGACGCCGCGGGCGACTTTCGTATCGAGAGTGAATTCGGGAATGGCCACGACGGCCTGGAGGTCATCGGGTACGGAGAAGGTCTGGTACACGATCGTTCCCGCCCGCTCGCCGCTGACGGAAAGCCCGCCGAGCAGGGAAGGCACGACATTGTCGGGGTGGCCTTCAAGGTCGGAGCAGATGCGAAGGAGTTCCGGCGTACCGAGCGGCCGTCCCGCGAGTGCATTGGCCGCTACGGCGCCCGCCACGATGGCGACCCCGCTGCTGCCCAATCCCCGCGATACTGGAATCGCGTGGTGCATGCGGGCTTTAAGACCGGCGGGCTGCCAGTCCACGGCATCAAAAACAGCTCTGGCGGATACGATACAGAGATTGTCTTCACCAAGAGGTACCGCGTCGGCCCCTTCGCCCTCCACGACCACGTCCAGGCCGGATTCAGTTTCGGTGAACTCGATGGTGTTGTAGAGACCGAGGGCCATGCCGGCGCAGTCGTAGCCGGAGCCCAGGTTTCCGGTGGTCGCGGGTACGCGCACCCGCACGGAGGACATCAGCCGCTGTCCCTCAGGCCACCCGGACCGTCCAGACTACCCGGGCTACCCAGGCCGCCGGCGATGGCGGGAACGATGGAGATCCGGTCTCCGGCCTTGACCGCGGTGTCGGTACCGTCCATAAACCGGATGTCCTCTTCGTTGATGTAGATGTTGATAAACCGCCGTACTTTGCCGGACTCGTCGCAGATGCGGTCCTTGATGCCGGGGTAGGACGCCTCCATGTTTCCGATCAGCGACTCGACGGTTTCGCCGTCTATTTCGATTTCGGACTGGTTGGCGGTCAACTTGCGCAGCGGGGTTGGAATGCGAACGGTAACGGCCATCTAACAGTTCCTCCTCTTAATCGTTCTGTCCTTCGAAATACTCCCGGATGCTCAGGTACCTTTCTCCGGTATCGCACAGGATGGTCACGATCCTGCCTTCTTCCATGCTCTCGGCGACCCTCAGGCTGGCGCATACGTTGGCGCCCGCCGAAATACCCACCAGGAGCCCTTCCTCCAGGCCCAGGCGGCGAGCAGTCTGGTAGGCGTCCTCGTCATCGACCAGCATTACCTCGTCAATGATCGACCTGTCCAAGATGTCGGGGATGAACCCGGCGCCAATGCCCTGGATGGCGTGCACCAGGCTTTCCACGGGCTTGCCCGATATCACGGGGGACAGGGAAGGTTCCACCGCGATCACGCGAATGCGCTCGTCCTTCTCCTTCAGGTACTGCCCTACGCCGGTCAGCGTACCCCCGGTGCCCACGGCGGCCACGAAGGCGTCGATTTTACCGCCCGTCGCCTCCCAGATCTCCTCGGCCGTGGTCTTCCGGTGTATCTCCACGTTGGCGGGGTTCTTGAACTGCTGGGGCATGAAGTAGTCCGGATGCTCTGCAAGTATCTCCTCCGCCTTCTGCACGGCGCCGGCCATGCCCAGCATGCCCGGGGTCAGCACCAGTTCCGCGCCGTAGGAAGTCAGCAGCACGCGCCGCTCCGAGCTCATATTGTCGGGCATCACGAGGATGACCTTATAACCCCGTACCGCGGCCACCATGCTCAGGCCGAGTCCCGTGTTGCCGCTCGTCGGCTCCACGATGGTGCCGCCCGGTTTGAGCAGACCCTGCTGCTCCGCGTCCAGGATCATGCTCAGGCCGACGCGGTCCTTTACGCTGCCGCCGGGGTTGTCCGATTCGAGCTTGGCGAGCAGGTCGACCCCGGAATCCGGATTGATCCGGTTCAGGCGAACCAGGGGCGTGTTGCCGATCAAATCAAGCGCGCTGTCGTATATTCCGTTCCCGGACGCCACGGGCTATCCTTCAGATGTAGTACATAGACAGACTCTTCTGCGCCTGCCTGGAGATGTCTTCGAATGTGATGCCGTCCATGATCTCGCCGAGTTGTTCCTGCACCCCCATCCAAACGTCCTTCAACACGTGCTGGCCGCTCAACTGGTCCGATATCTCGGCGTCTCCGGACAGGCTTTCAATAGAGATCAGGGCGCCGTCCATGGCCCGGATCACGTCGCCCAGCGAGATCTCGCCCGGAGTCTTGGCGAGCGAATAGCCCCCGGTCGCTCCGCGCTTGCTCCGGACCAGGCCCGCGCGCTGCAGCTGCAGGAGGATCTGAACGAGGTATTTTTCGGGAATGGATTGCCTTACGGCGATGTCGCTGATATGGATGACTTCCGCCTTGTCGTGGTAGCGCGTCAACTCCAGTACCGCCCTGCACGCATACTCCGCTTTGGCTGAAACCCGCATAGGTACTCCCTGTCCGCCGGGATTTAGTTTACTAATTTAGTCAACATGATATGAAGAGGGCGGCACGGAGTCAAGCAAATATGGATCTGCGAGGCTGTCTCCGGATCGAGGATCGGCGCGTCTGACAACGTGTGGCGGGATAATGAGACGTGAAAGATGGAAGGAACGGCGAACGAAGCACAGCGAACCACCGGAGACAGATCAGGCGAACAGCCGCGTATGGTATTCCAGGAACCGGGCCGGATCCAGGGGAGCCATGCGCAGATCCTCGGGCGCCGCCCCGCCCATGGCCGCGCGGGGGGCGAGTCCGACCAGTTCGCTCTCCAGGACCTCGACCCCTTCGGCTTCCGCGAGTTGCGTGACCGCATGGAAAGCCTGAACCATGTTCGTCTTGCGGTAGTCGGTCAGGTTCATGGATACCTGGGCGAGATGCCGACCCGGCAGCAGCAGCCCTAGCGCCCGTATGCCGGGCAGGCCGCCGTTCTTTTCCCGGATGTCCCGGGCAATCGTCCGTGCAACCCGTACGTCGTCGGTGTCCAGGTTCACGTTATAGGCAACGAGAATATCACGGACACCCACCGCCGTGGCACCGGCGGAAACGTGGACCGTGTCCGGTCCGGCATCGGGCAGACAGCCAGGCTCCTCGTGGACCGCGTCCGGCCCGGCATCGGGCAGACGCCCGGGTTCCGGCTGGGACTGCTTCACCAGGCTCTCGAATCCTCCCCGGCGTATCTCCGGAAGTTCAGTGCGCCGCGCATTCAGGGCGGCTTGACCATAGAAATACACGGGAATCCCGAGAGACTGGCCGATCTCTCTGCCGCAGGCCCGGGCGAGGGAGACGCAGTCTGCAAAGGCGTAATCGGAAAGGGGAATGAAGGGGATGACGTCCGTGGCGCCGATTCGGGGGTGCACGCCGCGGTGACTTCTCAGGTCGATCAGGTCCCGGGCCGTTCTGCAGGCCTGGAAAGCGCCCCTGGTGACGTCTTCGGGCGAGCCCATGAAGGTGATCACGGAGCGGTTGTGGTCTCCGTCCATTTCCATGCCGGCCAGGTGGACGCCTTCGATTGCGGCGATGCTGGCGGCGATGGCCTCCACGATGCCCGTATCGCGCCCTTCGCTGAAATTGGGCACGCACTCCACGAGGGGCTTCATCAGAGTATGCCGTACTTCTCAAAGGCTGCTGTGGCGGACATGCCGTTCTGTAGAGCCTGCTTGACTTCTTTCTCTTCCGCCGCCTTTTCAAACGCCGCTTTCAGTACCTGTTCCTCCGCGGCCTGGGGAACGACCACGACCCCGTCGAAGTCTCCAAAAACGAGATCGCCCGGAAACACCTTCACGCCGCCGCAGTCGATCGGGGTATTGTAGGCGATGACGTCGCTCCGTCCTTTCGAATCATAGGGCGCGATGCCGCGGACGAAGAGCGGAAAACCCATGTCGGCGATCGCCTGCGAATCCCGGGTAAACCCGTCGATCACCGCGCCGCGCGCGCCCCGGGCCTCGGCGGCGGTCGAGAGGAGTTCGCCCCATAGACTGCTCCGCGTCGTGCCGTTGGTCTGTGCCACGAGGACGTCCCCGGGTTTCAGGGCATCCACGGCTTCCAGTTCCAGCTTATAGGGTTCGTCGGGGATATCGTACACGTCGACGGACAGCACGGTCAGCGCCCTGCCCGCCACGACCGCGCCGGGATACAGGGGCCTGATGTCGTGCCGGAGGATCTGGTCGCGATAGCCGCAGGCATCCAGGGCGTCGGCGATCACGGCCGAAAACAGCTTTTCCTTCATCTCTTCGTAGCGTTCACTGCCTGATTCTCTACTCAATATCGGGTCCTCCTCGTCACGGACGCAACGCCCTTACAACGGAGCGAATTGTATACGTGCTACAGTTCTCTACTGAAAGTCAGGACTATATCGATCCTTCGGTTCTGTTCCCTGCCTCTGCGCGTATTGTTGCTGGCGATGGGCTGAGCGCTGCCAAGGCCGGTGGAGGTCATACGTTCGACCTCAACGCCGGACTGGTCCGACAGAAACTGCATGACCGCATCGGCGCGGGCCTTGGACAGTTCGAGGTTCTTGTCCTCTTTGCCGGTGGCATCAGTATGTCCCTCCACGACAAGGCGGGTCTGGGTATACAACACCAGGAATTCCCCGAGCTTCTCGAGCAGCCCACGCGCGCCGCCTGGTATCTCCGTTCTTCCCGCCTGGAAAGACAGCCCGATGAGCCGCAGGGTCAGCCGGTCGGGTTCCCGCACCACGATCGCCTCGCTGTCCGAAAAACGCTCCTGGGCCTGGGCGGCGGCATCCAGCTGGGTCTTTTCATACAGATAGTCCCTGAGTTCCCGGCGTTCCCGGTCCAGCTCTTCCTTTCTCCGCTGAAGATCCTGCTGGTAGTTCTCCACCATGGACGACAGGCGGATCTGCTGCTCCTCAATCGCCTGGTGCAGGGAATCGACCTCGGCCCTCAGTGCCGCAGCGTCCCCTTGCGCCCCTTCGAGCAGGAGGACGAGAGAATCCTGTTTCGCGGCGAGGGCCTGCAGGCTTTCCGTCATAATCGCCTGCGGATCATTCGCCAGGAAATCGGCGGTGATCCCCGCCACATCGGCGGCTTCCCGTGCCAGATTTTCCCGCGACAGCAACACAAGCTCCCAACTCCCGGGATCCTTGCGGAGAGTGTCGATCCGGGCAGCAAGCTCAATGGCGCGCCGTACTGCGTAATCAGCGGCCTGGGCTTTGTCGCGCAGCGCGAAGGACAGGGGTTCGCCTCGGTCCAGGGCACTGGTCACTTCGTCTGTCAACCGGCGGGCCCGTTCGAAGGACGCCGGGGCAAGCCGGTCCCAATCCTTCTTCTCGGCTTCCGACAGCCCGATCCTCGCCGATCCGATAAGCGACATCTCGATCACCGCTGACCTTGCGTCATCGTAGAGCGTGGCTGCTTCCTGTCCCTGGGCGAAGGCATCGGAGACTCGGTCGTCTTCCAGCCTGGAAATGGCCCGCTCAAGGCGTCTCTCAGCCGCTTCGTAGGCGTCCGGGACCATGGCGGGAGCATTAGCCTGCCGGGCTGCCGCGCGTTTCTCCAGCGGGATCATCAGCACTTCATTCACGCGTTCCAGTTTATCCCGTGCCAGGACCAGGGCGGCGTCGAATTCCGAATAGGCCCGCTGGATATCCCGGGCCGATCTGCCTTCCCGGATGACCCGGGTATATCGGCCGTAGGCTTCGCTGACCTTCTTGAAGGAATCAGGCACCAGGAACCCGGCGTCGAGATCGGAAAGCTGATTCAGGGAGGATGTGGCAACGGAAATCTGGCCGGCCGGACTACTGCCGAAGGCCTGGGCCGATAGCGGAAGAGGGGTTGCCAGGAGACAGGCCAGAAGGCAGGAAACGAACGCGGGAACCACTAAACCAGTACGCATCAGTTCATCCTCCGCCCCGCAGAAACGCCATGGTCAGCACTGGTTTGACATCGGGCAGATGCTCGTCGACCGTGACCTCGATTGCAGGTATATCGCCCAGCCTGGCCAGGGGATGTGTGGCCGTGGTATGGTAGGCCAGGCTGATTTCCCCGGTCTCCGATGCGATCTGTACCGCGAAGACCACCTTGCTTTCGTCCTCGCGGACCGACACGACAGGTATACGCTCATCCCGCAGCGCCCGTTTCAATCCCCGGACGGCGTCTTCCAGCTTGAATCCGTAATAGGTGTGTTGTGACACCGGGCCTAAGCGCCGCCGGCGATTGGTGGAAAGAAGCTGACCACCGCACCATCGGTAAGGGGAGTATCCTCAGACGAATGTTTACCGTCGATCAGGATCAGGTGTATGTGGCCGTCGGGGATTTCCAACTGCGCGATGATATCGCTCGCCTTGGCCTCGTCGCCGAACTCAAGCGTAGCCGTCTTGTTGACCGCGTTTTCGGGCAGGTATTTTCTCAGGGTGGCAAAGAGCTTGACGGAAACGGTCATGGAGCATCCTCTCTAGTTCAATTAACCGGTAAATGCCTTTTTTACAGATGGTTATACATGGCTGGACACACCGGCTCAAAGGTGGTATCCAACCGTTAACTTAACGGGAAAATCAGGGTTCAAGTCAAGGAGAAAATGGCGTTGGATCAAGCCCACCTGAACACCACGCCCAGCACTTCCCTGGGAACATCCGCAAGCATGTCGTAGACGTACTGGCAGTCAGAGGGGTTGACTTCATGGGTGATCAGGTCTTCGACCGGCAGTTTTCCTTCATCCA